>NZ_VNHM01000018.1 GCF_008124625.1 Desulfallas thermosapovorans DSM 6562 | reverse complement strand
CTTTTGAGCCAGTATGAATTTCCCGGGGACGACGTGCCCGTAATTACCGGCTCTGCTTTAAAAGCACTGGAATGCGGCTGCGGCAAGCGTGACTGCCAGTGGTGCAAGAGCGTTTGGGAACTGATGGACGCTGTTGACGCCTACATTCCCGATCCCGAGCGTGATATAGACAAACCGTTCCTGATGCCCGTGGAAGACGTATTCACCATCACCGGGCGGGGCACCGTGGCCACGGGTCGTATCGAGCGTGGCACCATTAAGGTGGGCGAAGAAGTGGAAATCGTGGGCCTCATGGACAAACCGCGCAAGACTGTAGTCACCGGCGTGGAAATGTTCCGTAAGATTCTGGATCGCGGCGAAGCCGGCGACAACGTGGGCTGCCTGCTGCGGGGCGTAGAGCGCAAAGAGATTGAGCGCGGCCAGGTGCTGGCCAAACCGGGCAGCATTAAACCGCATACCAAATTCCATGCTGAAGTATACGTGCTGACCAAAGAAGAAGGCGGCCGTCATACCCCGTTCTTCAACGGTTACCGCCCGCAGTTTTACTTCCGCACCACCGACGTGACCGGCGTGGCCAAACTGCCGGAGGGTGTGGAAATGGTTATGCCCGGTGACAACATTAAAATTGACATCGAGCTGATCACTCCCATTGCCATAGAAGAAGGTTTGCGTTTCGCCATCCGTGAAGGTGGCCGTACCGTGGGTGCCGGTGTGGTTACCGGTATTAATGAGTAAGTTTTATTTACTCTTTTCTTCCAGGCGAAAGGAGGTCAGTGCATGAAAAATCAAAAAATCCGTATCCGGCTCAAGGCGTATGATCACCACATGCTGGACCAATCGGCCCAGAAAATAGTGGATACCGCCCGGCGGACCGGTGCCAATGTGGCAGGCCCTGTGCCTCTGCCCACGGAAAAAAATATATACACCATCCTGCGTTCCCCACACGTCAACAAAGACTCCCGGGAACAGTTTGAAATGAGAACCCACAAGCGGTTGATTGACATCATGGAACCCACACCCAAAACGGTGGACGCGTTGATGCGCCTTGATCTGCCTGCAGGTGTGGATATTGAAATCAAACTATAGTAACTAGCATTAAAAACAATAGATAGCAGTCTCGAAGGTCAAGTTCAGCGCATGTGGCAAACCTCGTCAAGGCGGCCAATACGTTGAACCGCTGACGGCATCGAAAAGCCTAGCATATACGGCAGTACTTCGAGCAGGCTCGGGAGGTGCATGAAAGAATGCCCAAAGCAATATTGGGTAAAAAGGTTGGCATGACCCAAATATTTACCGATGAAGGTATCGCCGTGCCGGTAACCGTTATCGAAGCCGGACCCTGTACGGTGGCCCAAAAGAAAACCATTGCCAAAGATGGTTATAACGCTATTCAATTGGGTTTTGGTGAAAAGCGGGAAAACCTGTTTAACAAACCCATGAAAGGCCACTTTGCCAAGGCGGGTATTAAGCCCAAGCGTTATTTGCGGGAAGTTCGCGTTGATGATATTGATGCTTACGAAGTGGGCCAGGAAATCAAAGCGGACATCTTCACCCCCGGCGAAAAAGTGGATGTTGTGGGTACCACCAAGGGACGCGGTTTCTCAGGCGGTATCAAACGCCATGGATTCCATCGTGGCCCCATGGCACACGGTTCCAAGTATCACCGGCGGCCCGGTTCGCTGGCGGCCAAAGGCCCGGCCCGGGTGTTCAAGGGCAGGAGACTGCCGGGACATTACGGCGCCGAGCGGGTAACCATACAGAATTTAGAGGTTGTCCGGGCGGATGCCGGGCAAAACCTGCTGGCTGTTAAGGGAGCCATTCCGGGCCCGCGCGGCGGTCTGGTCATGGTCAAACAATCCGTTAAAGCCAGGTAACGGCGGCGCAGCGAAAGGAGGAAGTCATTCATGCCCAGAGTTGCCATGTATAATATAAACGGTGACCAAG
This sequence comes from Desulfallas thermosapovorans DSM 6562, assembly GCF_008124625.1. NCBI lineage: Bacteria > Bacillati > Bacillota > Clostridia > Eubacteriales > Desulfallaceae > Desulfallas > Desulfallas thermosapovorans. Next base: position 48,265 of record NZ_VNHM01000018.1, on the reverse strand, counting down.
TCGGGGAAATCGACTTAAAGGATGAAATATTTGGTATTGAGGTGCACCAGCAGGCTCTGCATGATGCAGTAACCATGCAACTGGCCGGTAGACGGCAGGGCACCCACGATACCAAAACAAGGGCCGAGGTCAGCGGCGGGGGTCGTAAACCGTATCGCCAGAAGGGCACCGGCCGGGCCCGGCACGGGTCTATACGTTCACCCATCTGGCGTGGCGGCGGCATTGTTTTTGGACCGCACCCGCGCAAATACAGCTACCGGATTCCCAAAAAGGTACGCCGTTTAGCTATGAAATCGGCACTGTCATCCAAGGTGAAGGGCGGCACTATTGTGGTGTTGGAGGAGCTTAAACTGGATGCCCCCAAAACCAAGGATATGGTAAAAATACTGAAGAACCTCAATGTGGATAGTAAAGCTTTGGTAGTGACAGCCCAGCGGGATGACGCGGTTTACAAATCGGCACGTAACATACCGGGTATTAAACAGTTAAGCGTTCCGGGACTGAACGTGTATGATTTACTGGCTCATAAAACGCTGGTAATTACCAAGGATGCAGTGGCCAGGGTTGAGGAGGTGTTTGTTTAATGAAAAATCCTCGTGATATTATTAAAAAGCCGGTGGTCACTGAAAAAAGTATGGGCCTGGTGGAGGAAAACAAGTACACGTTTATTGTGGATATGGGTGCCAACAAAATTGAGATTCGCCAGGCTGTGGAAGAATTGTTTAATGTTAAAGTTGACAAGGTGCGTACCATGCGGGTGAAGGGCAAGACAAAACGGGTACGTAACCGCTGGGGCAAAGCGCCTGACCGTAAAAAAGCCATTGTTACCCTTAAAGAGGGCCAAAAGATTCAACTCTTTGAGGGTGTTTAGTGAAATGACCCTTCGCTTTCATTATAGTGGACGCGGGGGTGCGATAAGGAGGGAAACCAGGTGGGGATTAAAAAATTCAAGCCCACATCGCCGGGTCGGAGGTTTGTAACTGTATCGACCTTCGAGGAAATAACCGCCACCGAACCGGAAAAGTCCCTGCTGGAACCGCTTAAAAGAAAAGGCGGCAGAAATGCCAGCGGCAGAATAACCGTTCGTCATCGTGGTGGCGGGCACAAAAGGAAGTACCGGTTAATTGACTTTAAACGGGATAAGGATGGTATACCGGCCAAGGTTGCCACCATTGAATACGATCCCAACCGCTCGGCACGGATAGCCCTTTTGCATTATGCCGACGGTGAAAAACGTTATATAATTGCACCGGTGGGATTGCAGGTGGGACAGACGGTGGAGTCCGGGCCCGATGCCGATATCAAAGTGGGTAATGCCCTGGCTTTGCGCAATATCCCGCTGGGTACGATGATCCATAACATTGAGCTGCATCCCAAGGGCGGCGGCCAACTGGTGCGCTCCGCCGGCGCTGCGGCGCAGCTTATGGCCAAGGAAGGTAAATACGCCCACGTGCGCATGCCTTCGGGCGAAATGCGTTTGATATTACAGGACTGCCGGGCTACCATCGGCCAGGTGGGCAATGTGGATCACGAAAACATTTCTATCGGTAAAGCCGGTCGCTCTCGCTGGCTGGGCAAGCGCCCGACAGTACGCGGTGTGGTTATGAACCCTGTGGACCACCCCCATGGTGGTGGTGAAGGCCGCTCACCCGTCGGCAGGAACCCGGTTACTCCCTGGGGTAAACCGGCGCTGGGCGCACGTACCAGGAAGAAGAAACCCAGTGATCGCTTAATTGTCAAGCGGCGCGGTAAATAATATGTATATGTACAGGTGCAGGAAGGAGGCCAGCCGATGGGTCGCTCTCTAAAAAAAGGCCCGTATTGTGACGAGAAACTCCTTAAAAGAATCCGAGAGATGAACGAAAAGGGCGATAAAAGGGTCATTAAGACCTGGTCCCGCCGTTCCACCATTTTCCCGGATATGATCGGGCATACCATTGCGGTGCATGATGGTAGAAAGCATGTTCCCGTATATATTACCGAGGATATGGTCGGGCATAAATTAGGCGAATTCGCCCCCACGAGGCTTTTCAGGGGACACGGATCACATACTGAAAGGTCTACGGCTTTGAAGTAAACGTGTAAAGGGGGTAAAACCATGCAAGAAGCAAAAGCGGTGGCGAAATATATTCGTATCTCCCCACGTAAAGTACGTCAGGTTATTGACATCATCAGGGGTAAGGATGTGCAGGAGGCTCTGGCTATTTTAAAATTTACACCCAAGCGGGCTTCGGTACCCGTAGCCAAAGTGGTTAAATCAGCAGCTGCCAATGCCGAACATAATTATGATATGAACAAGGATAACCTGTATGTGGCCGCTTGTTATGTAGACCAAGGACCCACCTTAAAGCGGTGGCAGCCCCGGGCAATGGGCCGCGCGGATGTACTGCGTCACCGTACCAGCCACATTACCGTGGTACTAAAAGAAAAGAAGGAGGGTTAGTGTGGGCCAGAAGGTAAATCCGATCGGATTGCGTATAGGCATCATAAGGGACTGGGAAGGCAAATGGTATGCGGATAAAAAGAATTTTTCCGCTCTTTTGCTGGAGGATTACAATATCCGCAAGTTTGTTAAAAAGAAACTGTATGCCGCCGGTATTGCCCGGATCCAGATTGAACGGGCCGCCAATAAAATAAAATTATCCATTCACACCGCCAAACCGGGTATTGTTATCGGACGCGGTGGTGCCGAAGTGGAGAATTTGCGTAAACAACTGGAACAAATGACCGGCAAGCATGTCAACATTAACATAGTTGAAATAAAGGTGCCCGAAATCGACGCTCAATTGCTGGCGGAAAATGTTGCTTCCCAGTTGGAAAGAAGGATTGCTTTCCGCCGGGCTATGAAGCAAAGTGTTGGCCGGGCCATGAAGATGGGGGCCAAGGGGATTAAGATCTCCTGCAGCGGCCGGCTGGCCGGGGCGGAAATTGCCCGGACGGAATGGTACAGTGAGGGCAAAGTACCCCTGCATACATTGAGGGCGGATATTGATTACGGTTTTGCCGAAGCAAATACAACTTACGGAAAAATAGGAGTAAAGGTTTGGATATATAAAGGAGAAGTTTTGCCGGAAGTAAGAAGAACCGCTGCCGGTAAAGGAGGCGAATAGGCTTAAATGCTCATTCCAAAAAGGGTAAAATACCGCAAGCAGCGCCGCGGACCAATGCCCTCGGGTAAATCCAAGGGGGGCAATGAGGTCCATTTCGGGGAATACGGGTTAAAAGCCCTGGAGCCTGGCTGGATTACCAACAGGCAAATTGAAGCCGCTCGTATTGCCATGACCCGTTATATCAAGCGGGGCGGTAAAGTGTGGATTAAAATATTTCCTGACAAGCCAATAACCAAGAAGCCGGCTGAAACCCGTATGGGTAGCGGCAAGGGAGCCCCCGAATGGTGGGTGGCGGTGGTTAAACCCGGCCGGATATTGTTTGAACTGGCCGGGGTCAGTGAAGAAGTTGCCCGGGAGGCCATGCGCCTGGCCTCGCACAAGTTACCCATTAAAACCAAGTTTGTAAGACGTGGGGAAGTAGGTGAGGCAAGTGAAAGCTAAGGAACTGCGTGATATGACAGTTGAAGAATTGCACAAGAAAATGAACGATACCAAAGACGAATTGTTCCGGTTACGCTTTCAATTGGCTACCGGACAACTGGATAATCCCATGCGTATAAAAGAAGTGCGCAGAAATATTGCCCGCGTCAAGACTGTGATCAGGGAACGGGAAATTGGTATCAAGCGGGCATAGTAAAAACATAATATCCCGGCAGGAAGGGGGTAGCCAGGTTGACGGAGCGCAATATGCGCAAATCTCAAACCGGTGTGGTGGTAAGCAATAAAATGGATAAAACCGCGGTTATCGCAGTGGAAACACTGGTCAGACACCCGCTTTACGGCCGCACCATCAGGCAAACCAAGAAATACAAGGCTCATGATGAACAAAATATGTGCAATATCGGCGATAAGGTAAGAATAATGGAAACCAGGCCCTTGTCCAAGGATAAGCGGTGGCGTGTGGTGGAAATATTGCGCAGGGCGGAGCAATTGTAGCCGCCGGTAGCCCGCCGGTTATTGTGCGAAGGAGGCTAACTTAAGTGATTCAAGTACAGTCTATGCTTAGAGCAGCAGATAATACCGGTGCTCGAAAGCTGATGTGTATTCGTGTACCGGGCGGTTCTATGCGCCGGTATGCCAGCCTGGGTGATGTGGTAATCGCCTCCGTCAAGGAAGCCACACCAGGCGGCGTTGTTAAGAAGGGTGACGTGGTCAAAGCAGTTATCGTGCGCACCAAAAAGGAAGTGCGGAGACCCGATGGGTCCTACATTAAATTCGATGAAAACGCCGCAGTAATTATTAAGGATGACGGAACTCCACGTGGCACTCGTATATTTGGGCCCGTGGCCCGGGAATTAAGAGAGCATGATTATATGAAAATCGTCTCCCTGGCCCCGGAAGTATTGTAGTAGATGCCGCTACAGGAGGTGTAACGGATATGACCAAACCCAAAGTGCATGTGCGTAAAGGCGATACAGTGTTGGTAATTCGGGGCAAAAGTGCAGGTAAAAAGGGCAAGGTGTTGGAAGTTCAACCCCTGAAAAGCCGTGTTATCGTGGAAGGGGTTAACAAGGTAAAGCGCCATATCAAGCCCAGCCGTAGCATGCCGCAAGGCGGTATTACGGAAAAAGAGGCACCTATCCACAGCTCCAATGTGATGCTGTATTGCAATAAATGCAACAAACCCACCCGGGTGGGCAAAAAAATACTGGAGGACGGCAAAAAGGTTCGCCAGTGCAAGAAATGCGGGGAAGTGCTCAACTAACCTGCGCGGAAGGAGGGTATTGGTGTGCCTAGGCTTAAGGATAAATTCAAAGATGAAGTTGTTAAGGCGATGATGGAACGTTTCGGCTATAAAAACCCCATGCAGGTGCCCAGGTTGGAAAAGGTAGTTGTCAATATGGGGGTGGGTGAAGCCATTCAGAACAGTAAGGCCATTGACGCCGCTGTCAATGATTTGATGATTATCACCGGCCAGCGTCCCGTGGTGACGAAAGCGAAAAAGTCCATTGCCGCCTTCAAACTGCGTGCCGGAATGACCGTCGGCTGTAAGGTCACGCTGCGTGGTGACCGTATGTACGAGTTTGTTGACAGGCTGTTTAATATTGCCCTGCCGCGGGTGCGCGACTTCCGCGGGATATCCCCGAAGTCATTCGACGGGCGCGGCAATTACACCATGGGCGTACGGGAACAGCTTATTTTCCCTGAGATAGAATATGATAAAATCGATAAGGTCAGGGGTATGGATATAATCTTTGTTACCACGGCCCGGACAGACGAGGAAGCACGGGAGTTGCTCCGTTTACTGGGTATGCCCTTTAAAGCTGCCTGATGATATTATTTTATAGCCAAAGGAGGGAAATGTGTGGCGAAAAAGTCGATGATCGCCAGGTCCAAGCGCCCTCCCAAATTTTCAGTGCGGGCGCACAACAGGTGCAATATTTGTGGCCGGCCTCATGCTTACATGCGCAAGTTCGGGATTTGCAGGGTATGTTTCCGGGAGTTGGCATATAAAGGCGAGATACCCGGACTGAGGAAGGCCAGTTGGTAAAAGGAAGGAGGTATTCCTTAGATGGTGATGACTGATCCTGTTGCCGATTTTTTGACCCGTATCAGAAACGGCAATATGGTTTATCACGATAAAATTGAAGCACCCGCTTCCAGGGTGAAGCGAGCCATTGCAGAAATTCTCAAACAGGAAGGTTTTATCAGGGATTACGAGTATATCGAGGACGGCAAACAGGGTATTCTTCGTGTTTACCTCAAGTACAATGCCGGTAAAGAACGGGTTATTACCGGTCTCAAGCGTATATCCAAACCAGGTTTGCGGGTCTATGTCCGCAAGGATTCCATTCCCAAGGTGCTGGGTGGGCTGGGCATTGCCATAATATCCACCTCCCGGGGGATTATGACAGACAAAAAAGCCCGTAAAGAGGGCCTCGGCGGCGAGGTAATCTGCTACGTCTGGTAGCGCGGGGGCATAGGAGGTGTAAGGCATGAGCAGAATCGGCAAAAAACCGGTGCCGCTTCCCGATAAGGTCACGGTCACGGTGGAAGGAAATACCGTCCGGGTCGAGGGACCCAAAGGGAAGCTGGAAAGAGAGTTTCACCGGGACATGCAAATCAAATTTTTAGATGATCGTACCATGGTAGTGGAAAGACCATCGGACAATAAATTGCACAGGTCTTTACACGGTCTAACCCGCACCCTGCTCAACAATATGGTGCAGGGCGTTGCCAACGGATTCCAGAAAAATTTGGAACTGGTGGGTGTGGGTTACCGGGCTGCCATGCAGGGCAATAAACTGGTATTAACCGTGGGTTATTCACATCCGGTGGAGATCGAACCACCGCAGGGAATACAGATTGAAGTGCCTACTCCAACCAAAATATGTGTCAAGGGTATAGACAAGGAATTGGTTGGTGCCATTGCGGCCAATATTCGTGCGGTAAGGGAACCCGAACCTTACAAGGGTAAAGGTATTAAATACGAGGGTGAACATATCCGCCGCAAGGTAGGCAAAGCCGGGGTTAAACGTTAACGGGGGAAGGAGTGAAGTGGCATGATTAATAAGCCTGATCGTAATGCGCTGCGCAAGAAACGTCAGCAGCGTGTGCGTAACAGGGTAAAAGGCAGCGGCCAGCGTCCCAGGCTGAACGTGTACCGCAGTCTCAACAACATATACGCCCAGATAATTAATGATGAACGCGGTGAAACCCTGGTGACCGCGTCGTCCCTTTCGCCCGAAATAAAAGGTACGGTTTCCGGGGGCAACAAGGAGGCGGCTGCAGCAGTGGGTAAACTAATTGCGGCCAAGGCACTGGAAAAGGGTATCAAAAAAGTGGTGTTTGACCGGGCTGGTTATGTATATCACGGGCGGGTCAAGGCCCTGGCCGATGGAGCCAGGGAGGGCGGCCTTGAATTCTAAGATGTATCGGTTAAAAAGGAGGGGAAACGGTGTCAAGATTTGAACCACCCAAGTCCGAGTTTTCCGAAAAAGTAGTATTTATCAATCGCGTGGCTAAAGTGGTCAAGGGCGGCAGGCGGTTCAGCTTTTCGGCCCTGGTAGTTGTCGGAGACGAGAAAGGCACGGTTGGTGCCGGTCTGGGCAAAGCCAGTGAAGTGCCTGAAGCTATACGGAAGGCTGTGGAAGACGCCAAGAAAAAGCTTATTCACGTACCATTTGCGGGATCTACCATTCCGCATGAAGTGATTGGACGGTTTGGCGCCGGTAAGGTACTGTTAAAACCTGCCGCACCCGGTACCGGCGTTATTGCGGGCGGTCCCGTAAGGGCTATTATGGAGCTGGCCGGTGTAAAGGATGTACTGACCAAGTCCCTGGGCTCCAATAATGCCAATAATGTAGTGCGTGCCACTTTTGAAGCCATTAAAATGCTGAAAACGCCGGAACAGGTAGCCCGCATGCGCAATAAATCAGTGGAAGAACTGCTGGGTTAGGGGGTTTTAGTTGTGGCCAAGTTGAAGATTACCCTGGTCAGGAGCGTCATTGGGCGCCCGGAGACCCAAAGAAAAACTGTGCGCGCCCTGGGGCTTAAAAAGACCAACAGCTTTGTAATTCAGGAAGATACACCCCAGATAAGGGGCGCCATCAGCAAAGTGTCCCATTTACTAAAAGTGGAGGAAGTGTAAAGGAGGTGCACCATGAACCTGCATGAACTGAAACCCACCCCTGGATCCCGGCGCAAACCCACCCGTAAAGGCCAGGGCATCGGATCCGGATTGGGTAAAACCGCCGGGCGTGGCCATAAAGGTCAAAAAGCCCGCAGCGGCGGCGGAGTAAGACCCGGATTTGAGGGCGGCCAAATGCCCTTGCAAAGACGTATGCCCAAGCGGGGATTCACCAATGCACCTTTTAAAAAGGAGATTACCACAGTTAACCTGGATAAACTGAATCGCTTTGAAAATGGTACCGAGGTGACCCCGGAAGTTTTATTGGAAGCCAGAGTGATCAGAAAAATACAGGACGGGGTTAAGATACTGGGCGAAGGCAACCTGGAAAAACCATTAACCATTAAGGCCCATGCATTTAGCAAGTCGGCGCTGCAAAAAATCGAGGCCGCCGGCGGCAAGGCCGAGGTGATATAAAATGCCTCAGATGCTGGACGGCTTGAAGGGTGCCTTTAAGGTCAGTGAGCTGCGCACCAAGCTTTTGTTCACCTTATCCATGATCTTTATATTTCGGGTGGGAGCACACATACCCGTACCCGGGGTGGATGTTGACGCGTTTCGTGAACTGATCAGCACCGCCGGTATAATATTGGGTTTCTTTGATGTTATTTCCGGCGGCGCCTTCAAGAGTTTTTCCGTTTTTGCCATGAGCATTATCCCTTATATTAATGCCTCCATTATTATGCAGCTACTGACAGTGGTTATTCCGCATCTGGAACGCCTGGCCAAGGAAGGCGAAGAGGGACGCAAGAAAATTTCACAGTATACCCGTTATTTTACGGTGGTACTGGCTTTTTTGCAGGCCGTCGGTATGAGTGTAATGATGGGCAACTACGGGGTTTTGCATAACCCGGGCTTTTTCAGCTATGCTGTAATAGTATTCACCCTTACGGCAGGTACAACTTTACTGATGTGGATCGGTGAGCAGATTACCGAACGGGGTGTCGGCAACGGTATTTCACTGCTGATATTTGCCGGTATTGTAAGCCGCTTGCCGTCCGGTATCCAGAACTTATACCTGCAGCTTGAGGCCGGCACCATAAATGTGCTCAGCCTGCTTATCTTGCTGGTTATCGGTGCTCTGGTCATTGCCGCGGTGGTAGCTGTCCAGGAAGGCCAAAGGCGGATTCCCGTACAATACGCCAAGCGTGTGGTGGGGCGCCGGGTTTACGGCGGCCAAACCACTCACCTGCCCCTTAAAGTGAACCAGGCTGGCGTGATACCGGTAATTTTTGCTTCCTCGTTACTAATGTTTCCCGAACAAATTGCCCGGTGGTTCCAGGGCTCAGCCATTGCGCAGTTTTATGTAAATTACTTTGGCTGGAATTCAGCAGCTCACACTATACTTTATGCTTTGCTGATTATTGGATTTACTTATTTTTACACTGCAGTAATCATGAACCCCGTGGATATGGCCGACAACATCAAAAAGTACGGCGGCTTTATTCCCGGTATCAGACCGGGGCGACCAACAGCTGAATATATTGCCAGGGTAATGAATCGTATCACACTGGCCGGGGCTGTTTTCCTGGCATTAATAGCCATCCTGCCCAACTTTGTATTGCTGGCCACCAGGATACCGAATATTTATTTTGGCGGCACGGCCCTTCTCATTGTGGTTGGTGTGGCTCTGGACACCATGAAACAAATCGAGTCACAGCTTTTAATGCGCAGCTACCAAGGATTTATCAAGTAGCCGGGGTGTACGTATGATTATCTGTAAATCCGAACGGGAATTATCCTATATGCGCAAGGCCGGTCAGGTGGTGGCGGGTGCCCTGGAAGAATTGGCCCGGGTGATTAAACCCGGGGTAACCACTGCGGAACTGGACCGGATAGCCGAGGAGTATATCCTGTCCATGGGTGCCACCCCGGCCTTCAAAGGATTATATGGCTTTCCAGCCACTATATGCGCGTCGGTTAATGAACAGGTGGTACATGGTATACCTGGTTTAAGAGAATTGGAAAACGGGGATATTATTAGTATTGACATTGGTGCGGAAATAAATGGATATTACGGTGATCATGCCCGGACCTTTGCTGTAGGCGAAATTTCTGCCCAGCTGCAAAAATTACTGGATGTAACCCGTGAATCGCTTGCGGTGGGTATTAGTATGGCCAGGTGCGGCAACCGGCTCTCCGATATATCCCATGCAGTACAAACTTATGTGGAGAAAAACGGTTTTTCCGTGGTCAGAGATTACGTGGGGCACGGTATCGGCAGCCAAATGCATGAGGAACCCCAGGTACCTAACTATGGCCGGCCCGGACGGGGGCCACGGCTTAAAGCAGGCATGACATTAGCGATAGAACCGATGGTAAATATGGGCACATATCATGTGCAAACTCTTCCGGATAATTGGACAGTGGTGACAAGGGACGGCCAACCGTCGGCTCACTTTGAGCATACCATTGTTATTACCGACGGCGAGCCGGTGATACTGACATTGCCGTAACAGTCTGTGCCTGCCGGTGACCAAGACCTTGGGCAAGGTGTTCGAACAAAGGACTGTGTATATACGCGCTGGTTGAGCGGGAGGTTGGTTGTTAATGAAAGTCAGGATAACTCCGGGGCAACTGGTGGAACCCAAGGCCGGGCGGGACAGTGGCAGTTTTTATCTGGTGATTGACGTTATTGATGGTAAATATGTGCTTGCCGTCGATGGCATGGTTAGACGATTGGAGAATCCCAAAAAAAAGAACATTAAACATCTCATTATACACCCGCAGATCGCCGGGGAGATTGTTGATAAGTTGAAATCAGGCCAGCGCATTAGTAACGCTGAAATACGCAGGGCTATTTTGCGCCTGATGGGCAACGCGGAAGAGCCGCCATTTTAAAGGAGGTTGGTTTTTTATCTAATGTCAGGTAAGGATGTTATAGAAATGGAAGGTACCGTAATTGAGCCGTTGCCCAATGCCATGTTTCGGGTGGAACTGAAAAACGGCCATAAGGTACTGGCTCACGTGAGCGGAAAAATCAGAATGAATTTTATCCGAATTTTAGCCGGGGACCGGGTGATGGTGGAACTATCCCCGTACGATTTAACCCGGGGTCGTATTGTCTACCGCTTTAAATAGTTACAGGCAATAACGATACATGTCTTTCAACTAAAGGCCGAGGAGGTTGAACAATGAAAGTCAGGCCTTCTGTGAAACCGATCTGTGAAAAATGTAAGATCATCCGCCGGAAAGGCAAAATTATGGTGATATGTGAAAACCCCAAGCATAAACAAAGGCAAGGGTAAGTTGGAGGTGTTTGAAAAGAATGGCACGTATCGCGGGTGTGGATTTACCGCGGGATAAAAGAGTGGAAATTGGTCTTACCTATATTTTTGGTATTGGTAAGCCCACTTCGCAAAAAATTCTAGAACAAACCGGAGTTAATCCCGATACCAGAATCCGGGACCTGACTGAGGACGAAGTTAACAGGTTAAGGGATGCCATTGAAAAGAACTACCATGTAGAGGGCGACCTGCGCAGGGAAATAGCCATGAACATCAAGCGGCTGATTGAAATCGGCTGCTACAGAGGCTTGCGCCATCGCCGCGGGCTGCCGGTACGGGGCCAAAACACTAAGAACAACGCCAGGACCCGCAAAGGACCGAAACGCACCGTTGGCGTACGCAGGAAGAAGTAGGGGGGTGAAATAAATGGCACGTAGAACAACCAGAACCAGAAGAAAGGAACGTAAAAATATTGATCGTGGTGTGGCCCACATCAAGTCCACCTTTAACAATACCATAGTTACCATCACCGATACCAAAGGTAACGCCATCTCCTGGGCCAGTGCCGGCGGGGTTGGTTTTAAAGGATCAAGGAAGAGCACCCCCTTTGCAGCCCAAATGGCCGCTGAAAAAGCTGCCCGGGAGGCTATGGAACATGGCATGAAAGAGCTGGAAGTGACAGTGAAGGGACCCGGTGCGGGTCGCGAAGCCGCCATTCGTTCCCTCCAGGCAGTGGGCCTGGAAGTTAGCGTAATTAAAGACGTTACACCTGTTCCCCATAACGGATGCCGGCCGCCCAAGCGCCGGAGAGTATAAGAGGAGGTGTAGTGAAAAGCTTATGGCAAGATATACGGGTGCGCAGTGCAAGCTGTGCCGTCGCGAAGGTCAAAAGCTGTATCTTAAAGGTGACCGCTGCTATACCGGTAAATGCGGTATTGACCGCCGTAGTTATGCCCCCGGTCAGCATGGTCAGAGTCGTAAAAAGATTTCCGAGTACGGACTGCAGTTAAGGGAAAAACAAAAAGCCCGTCGCTTCTACGGTATATTGGAAAAACAATTCCGGAATTATTATGTAAAAGCCGCCAGGCAGCCTGGTGTGACCGGTGAAAACCTGTTACGCCTGCTGGAGCGCCGTTTAGATAACGTGGTATACCGCCTGGGTTTGGCCGCCTCACGTAACGAGGCCCGCCAGTTAGTGCGTCACGGTCACTTTGTTGTAAACGGGCGCAAAACCAATATTCCTTCATTCCTGGTACGGGTGGGGGATGAAATTGTTGTACGTGAAAAAAGTAAGGAATCGCCGCGGGTTAAAGAATTGATTGAACGTGCTGCTGACAACACACCCCCGGCATGGCTGGAATACGACGCCGAGCAATTAAAAGGCCGGGTGGTGGCGCTTCCCTCCCGGGAGCAGATAGATGCCCCCGTTCAAGAAACCCTGATTGTGGAGCTATACTCCAAGTAGTACGGGTTTATCAGGGATAATCCCATTCCGTCCTAAGGAGGGGTTTAAATCTCAGCTATGTTGGAAATTGAGAAGCCTAGAATCGAATGTGTGGAAACCGATGATGAACAGCATTATGGAAAATTTGTTGTTGAACCGCTGGAAAGGGGTTATGGCATTACCCTGGGCAATTCCCTCAGGCGTATTTTGCTGTCCTCACTGCCCGGCGCGGCAGTAACCTCGGTAAAAATAGAAGGGGTTCTGCATGAATTTTCCACGGTGCCCGGTGTAAAGGAAGATGTTACTGACATTATCCTGAACCTCAAAGCCCTTTGCCTGAAAATGCACACCGATGAGGAAAGGGTTATGCGTATTGAGGCCCAGCAGGAAGGACCTGTAACGGCCGGTGATATTTTGACCGATCCGGACGTGGAGATACTAAATCCGGATTTGCACATTGCCACCCTGGCCGATGACGGGCGTTTGTTTATGGAAATGACCGTTTCCAAAGGCCGCGGTTATGTATCCGCTGAACGTAACAAAAAAGGCGATCATATTATCGGGGTTATTCCGGTGGATTCGATATTTACCCCCGTGCGCAAAGTAAATTACCAGGTGGATAATACCAGGGTGGGGCAGCGTACAGATTACGATCAGTTAACCATGGAAGTCTGGACGGACGGTAGTATCAGACCAGATGAAGCGGTCAGTCTAAGTGCCAAGATATTAAGCGAGCACCTGCGGCTTTTCATTGGTTTAACCGAGTCTACGGACGAAGTTGAAATCATGGTGGAGAAGGAAGAAGAACAAAAGGATAAAATACTGGAAATGCCCATTGAGGAACTGGATTTAAGTGTACGTTCATATAACTGTCTGAAACGGGCGGGAATCAACACCGTGGAAGAGTTGGTTCAGCGCAACGAGGAAGATATGATGAAGGTGCGCAACCTGGGCAAAAAGTCACTGGAAGAGGTCATGAATAAACTGGCCGAATTGGATTTGAAACTGCGCGATGACGATGATTAAGGAGGGATGAAGGTGGCTTACGCTAAATTGGGCCGCAACACTGGCCATAGAAAAGCTATGTTGCGTAACCTGGTGACTGCTCTGTTCCGTGATGAACGTATTACCACCACCGAGACCCGAGCCAAGGAAGTTAGAAGAATTGCTGAAAAGATGGTCACCCTGGCCAAGCGGGGGGACCTTGCCGCTCGCCGTCAAGCACTGGAGTACATTTATGAGGAAAGAGTGGTACGTAAACTTTTTGATACCTATGGCCCCAAGTACGCCGAACGCCAGGGGGGTTACACCCGAGTAGTCAAACTGGGTTACCGGCGTGGTGATGCCGCCCAGATGGCTCTTTTGGAACTGGTTTAATAGTCTTTTGCTGACCGGGAAATCGCAACCAGCGGTTTCCTCTTGGCATTTATAGGCGGGGAGTTATTGCTATGCCCGGTCAAAGAAACTTGCTTATTGAGCTGCAAAGGGTATCCTACAGCTACCCCGCGGGTAATTCTCCCGTCCTGCAGGATATAAATGCCCGGGTGGAAAAAGCTCAGTTCATTGCAGTGATCGGTCCCAACGGGTCGGGTAAATCCACTCTGGCCAGGATAATGGCGGGTTTATTGACTCCCACCGGCGGGCGGGTACTGGTGGACGGTATGGATACGGCCGTGCCGGATACCCGTAAAGAGATACGCCGGCGCGTTGGATTGGTGTTGCAAAATCCCGAAAACCAGCTGGTGGCCGCGGTGGTTGAGGAAGACGTGGCCTTTGGCCCGGAAAACCTGGGATTGCCGCCGGGCCAGGTGCGCCATCGTGTGGAGGAGGCGCTGTCCGCGGTAGGCTTGGGGAAAATGCGCCAGCGCCCGCCGCACATGCTCTCCGGGGGGGAAAAACAGCGTTTGGCCATTGCCGGTATACTGGCTCTGCGCCCGTTATGCGTGGTGCTGGACGAACCCACCTCCATGCTTGACCCCCTGGCACGGCAAGAGGTTTTTCAGGTACTGCGCCGTCTTGCGGCCGGTGGTACCGCTGTGGTACTGGTTACCCACCATATGGATGAAGCAGCCGTCGCTGACCGGGTTTGGGTACTGGGTCATGGCAGTATGCTGGCCGATGATAAGCCGGCAGCGGTATTCAGTGAGGTTAAACTGCTGCATGATCTGGGTTTGGCGTTACCCGAGGCGGGGGAACTGGCCCGGTGTATGGCCGGGCATGGTCTTGAGCCGCCCGCGGGTATCTGCACCCTGGATGATATGGTGGAGTATTTATGCAGTGTATTGAAGTAGAGAGACTGACCCATGTATATCTACCCGGCACGCCCCTTGAAAATGTGGCCCTGCGGGATATTGAACTGACGGTGCATGAAGGTGAGTTTATAGCTCTGGTGGGAGCGGCCGGAAGTGGCAAATCAACTCTGGTACAGCATTTCAACGGCTTGCTGTTGCCCACTGCCGGCCGTGTACGGGTTTTTGGCACGGATACTACCGATAAAAAACACCGCCAGGGGTTATGGAGCCAGGTGGGGCTGGTATTTCAATTTCCGGAAAGACAAATTTTCAGTGCCACTGTGTTTGATGATATTGCCTTTGGCCCCCGGAATATGGGGTGGGATAGGGCGAAGGTGGCCGGCCGGGTTAAAGAAGCGCTGGCCCTGGTGGGACTTCCCGAAGCAATACAAACCGCAGACCCGGCTACGCTCAGCGGGGGAATACTGCGGCGGGTTGCCATAGCCGGAGTGCTGGTTATGCGCCCCCGGGTGCTGGTTTTGGATGAACCCGGCGCCGGTCTTGAGCCCAGGGCCAGACAATTCATTCTGGCCGGTCTTAAGGACCTTCAGGTGCGGCTGGGCACCACTGTGATATTAATCACCCATTTCCTGGAGGATGCAGCCGCCTATGCCGACCGGGTAGTGGTACTAAAACGGGGAGAATTGTTATGCGACGGTAAAACCCGGGAAGTGCTCAGTCAAAGGCAAGTGTTACAAGAAGCCGGTCTCAAGGCGCCATTTGCCGTGGAACTGGCCCAACGGTTAAATGCCGCCGGCATAAACCTGCCCGCAGTGCCCTTAACCCTGGCGGAAGCCGCTCGCTTGTTGTGCGGGCTCATGCAGCCACCGGAGCCGGGACGGAGGTAAAACAATGATCAAGGGTATTTCCATGGGGCAATACCTGCCGGCCTGTTCACCGGTGCATCGCCTGGACCCCAGGGCCAAGCTGTTGTGCACGGTCATGGCGGTTCCCGCCGTGCTGGTGACCTATAACACCATCGCCCTGGTCCTGGTATCTATGTGGGTACTGCTGGCCGCGGCATTTTCGGGAATAAAACCGGGTGTGTACTGGAGCAGTCTTAAGCCTTTATGGGTGCTCCTGCTGGTAAGCTTTGTACTACAGGTTTTTTTTACTCCCGGTGAAGCGGTTTTAACCGCCTGGTTTATTAAAATATCCCGGGAAGGGCTGGTCAACAGTGGATGGTTGTTGTGGCGCATCAGTGTACTGTTGATAGCGGCCGCTGCCCTTACCTTTACCACTACGCCCCTGCAACTGACTGCAGCGCTGGAATGGTTGTTGTCACCGCTGCGCCGGGTGAAAGTACCGGTGCGGGAATTAGTCATGATGATTAATTTGGCGTTGCGTTTTGTGCCCACCCTTTTTGATGAGGCCAGGCAGTTGTTACTGGCGCAGCGTTCCAGGGGCGCTGATTTTACCCGTGGCGGTATCAAGGAACGCGCCGGCAGGCTGGCTCCCTTTATTGTACCCCTGCTGGCAAATATCTTCAGCCGGGCCGATGAGTTGGCTCTGGCCATGGAAATCCGGTGCTATGAGGTTGGTGCCCGGCGCTCCCGGATGCATGTACTGCGGTTCGGGCCGGCTGACTATACAGCGCTACTGGTTACCATGGCTGTTGTGCTGGCGGTGGCGGCCATGCGTGTGCTGTGATATATGCATTAAAAACTCGCGCCGGACATCTGCTATAATGCCAAAGCAATGATAACTTTTACGCGAGGTGGTCCGTTGCGGAATATTAAGTTAACCGTGGCCTATGACGGCACCAATTACCACGGGTTTCAGGAACAGCGGGGCACCGGGCTGGCCACTATACAGGAAACTTTGGAACAATGCCTTGGCCGCCTGGCGAGGCGGCGAGTGCAGGTAATCGGTGCGGGGCGTACCGACTCGGGGGTGCATGCCCGGGGCCAGGTAGTTAATTTCGATGCATCGGGGTGGCCCATACCGGTGGAACGAATACCACTGGCGCTAAACGGCCTGCTGCCCGGGGATATTGTGGTGACCCAAGCCCGGGAGGTGGAGGAAAATTTCCATGCCCGTATCTGCGCCCGTTCTAAAACATACCGGTATACAATATGGAACAGCGGGATCCCTTCGCCCTTTCACCGCCTGTATAGCTGTTTTTGGCCGGTATCCCTGGATGCTGAGGCCATGTCCGCGGCCTGTACATACCTCGAAGGCACCCATGACTTTAAATGTTTTCAGGCCTCGGGTGCCACCGTTAAAACCACGGTACGCACATTGTATCAAGCCCGGGTTATACGTGAAGGTCCAGTGATACACTTTGTTTTTAACGGCGATGGTTTTTTGTACAACATGGTGCGTATCATGGCCGGGACGTTATTACAGGTGGGTATGGGCAAAATCAAGCCCGAATCAATAAAAACCTTAATTGAATCCCGTAAGCGGGCGCTGGCCGGCCCGACGCTGCCCCCCCAGGGTTTATGTCTTGAGCGTGTGGAATATTAGAGCTATAAATTCATTTACCTTGACACTGGTAATGCTATGTATTAAAATATTTATATGTGTGACCTAATGGCGACCGACGAGCCCCCGGTTGGCCGGTAAGGTTTCTTTTCATCACACGGGAGGTAATAAATAGTATGAGGACGACATATATGGCCAAACCCGCCGATGTACAGCGCAAGTGGTACATCATTGACGGTGAAGGCAAGGTGCTGGGACGTGTGGCTGCTGAGGCCGCCAGGCTATTAAGAGGTAAGCATAAGCCAATCTTCACACCCCATGTTAATACAGGCGACCATGTAATTATTATTAATGCTGATAAAGTGGTACTTACCGGTGATAAATTGCGCCAGAAGATGTATTACCGGCATTCCGGTTACCCTGGCGGATTGAAAGCCACCAGATACGATAAACTGATGCAGGAAAAACCCGAACTGGCCGTTTACAAGGCAGTTACCGGCATGTTGCCCCATAACAGCCTGGGCAGGGATATGGCTAGGAAATTAAGAGTGTACCGTGGCAGTGAACACCCCCATGAGGCCCAAAAGCCGGAAGTTTGGGAAATGTAACGGTTGAAAAGGAGGAACTTTTTCAGTGGCCCTAGTTCAGTTTTACGGTACCGGACGCAGGAAAGACGCCGTAGCCAAGGTTTTTCTTCGTCCCGGTGAAGGCAAAATCACAGTTAACAATAAAACTCTGGAAGAATATTTTGGCCGCAAGACTCTGCAAATTATTGCCCGCCAACCGTTGGAGTTAACCGGTACAGGGAGTCGCTTTGATGTCATGGCCAAGGTGCTGGGCGGCGGCGTCAGCGGCCAGGCCGGTGCGGTTAAAATGGGTATTGCCCGGGCATTGATAGAGGCGGATCCCAATTTGAGGCCGGTGCTTAAAAAAGCCGGATTCTTAACCCGTGACCCGCGTATGAAGGAAAGGCGTAAATACGGCCTGAAAAAGGCCCGGCGTGCTCCGCAGTACTCCAAACGTTAGTACCATCATCAATTTAGTAAAACCGGGACCACCACATACAGGTGGTCTTTTTTTTTGGTTTCGAAAGCTTTGCGTGCACACCGCAGCTTTTCCTCATATCCCGTTTATCTCCTGCATATTTTAGAACGGGGGATGGGTACGGACCCCTTTAAGTGCGGGAGGGGATAGGTAAATGCTTCGGGTTATCCGGGTAAAGATACGTTTTTTATTGCTGGTAGTTATTGTAATGGTAGCGGTTTATTATACGGTACAGGGCATTGCGAATAATTTGGAAAACCGCCGGGTGGCCACGCTGTCCTGGTCGGTGGCCAACAAGGTTATTGTTGTCGACCCCGGACACGGTGGTATTGACCCGGGTTCAACAGGAGCCACCGGAGTACTGGAGAAGGATATCACCCTGGCTGTTTCGCGCAAGTTGAGCACTGTGCTGGGCCAGGGCGGTGCCATTGTGTTAATGACCCGGGAATCCGATACTGATCTCAGTGATGCGGACGGCGGCAAATTAATTACCCGCAAAAGACAGGATTTGTCAAGGCGGGTAGCCCTGGCCAATGAACGCAATGCCGATGCCTTTATCTGCGTGCATGTCAACAGTTTCAAGTCCGGTCCCAAAGAACACGGGGCACAGACATTTTACCAACCCGGTTCCGAAGAAGGGCAAAGATTGGCCATGGCCATACAGGGTGAACTGGTGCGGTTGTTAAAAAACACCACCCGCCGGGCCAAAGCCGTGGATTATTATACCACCCGCAATGCCAAAATGCCGTCGGTAATTGTGGAAATTGGTTTTATTAGTAACCCCGGTGAAGAGAAGTTGATGTGTGACGAAGATTACCAGGCGAAACTGGCTTACGCGATATATTCGGGCCTGGTTAAATATTTTGCTGAGGAGGCCACACCCACCAGTGGCTCGGTGGATATGGAGAAGGCTACCGAGACCTTTATGCACAACGAGGGCAAAGATTTCGGAGCTCCATAGAGGGGTCAGGCTTAAAGTTTATTAAAGTAACTTGCTATTGAAGGTGCCAGGTGTTTTAAATACCTGGCACCGAATTTTTACTTTTCAAACAAGCCTTTCAGAAAGCCTGTGTAAAAAATGAATCCCGGCTAAGCCGGGTCATATAAAAACCTCATCCGGTTCATAATTTGAATTACCGCCACCGAAGCTACAGTGGCAATCACTACAATTATTAAATTCTCCAAGGTAAGCGGCACGGTTTGCAGCACGCGGTTTAAGAGGGGCATGTAGACGGCCAGTGCCAGCAAAGCTAAAACAAGGGCAATGGCCCCCCAAATTAAGGGGTTACTGAACAGTGAGCGATCCAATTTGATTATCCCGCCCATGCGCACGTTGAAAACATGAAACAACTGCACTGTCGCCAGGGTGACAAAGGCCACGGTGCGGGCCTCGGCCAAATCGCCGGTGGCGCCCAAGGTGAACAGGTAGCTGCCTAAACTAACCAGCGCCAGTACCGTACCCTGTACCAGCAGGCGCAGCTTGAAACGGTTGGTAAGGATATCCTGACCGGGGTTCCGGGGGGGGCGACTCATGATACCGCGCTCCGCCGGTTCCCAGCCCAGGGACAGGGCGGGGAATACGTCGGTCACCAGGTTCAGCCATAATATCTGTAAAGCCACCAGGGGCAAAGGCACACCCATAAGCAGTGCCACAAAAATGAGGATGATTTCGCTGAGGTTGCAGGAAAACAGGTAATGAATGAACTTGGTGATATTGTCAAATATGACCCGCCCCTCTTTAACGGCCCGGATAATGGTGGCGAAGTTATCATCCGCCAGCACCATATCGGCCGCTTCCTTGGCCACCACGGTGCCTTCCTGGCCCATGGCGATGCCGATATCGGCTTCCTTTAAGGCCGGGGCGTCATTTACGCCGTCCCCTGTCATGGCCACAATCGCACCTTGCTTTTGCAAGGCTTCCACAATTTCCAGCTTATCTTTGGGGTTAACCCGGGCAAATATGCTGGTGTGGGCCAGTTCATTGGATAATTCCATTTTAGACATGTTTTGCAGTGACGAGCCGTGGACAACATCAGTGTGGGTCAGTCCCAGACGGTCACCGATGGCCCGGGCGGTTTCAGGCTGATCTCCGGTAATCATTATGGTACGTATACCCGCCTGGGATGCTTCTTCAATGGCTTGCTTTGCTTCCTTCCGGGGTGGGTCCATAATGCCGGCCAGGCCGATTAACACTAAATCCCGGTAAGGCTCTTCATCCACAGTATCCACCGGGCGGTAGGCTACGGCCAGCACCCGCAATCCCCGGTGGGCCATTTGGTCGTTGGCCTCCTCCACCTGCTGCCATACCTGCCGGTCCAGGGGTACCCGGGCACCGTCCTTGAGCATTGACGTACAGCTTTCCATAATTACTCCGGGCGCACCTTTGGCCATCACCAGCATTTGCCCGTCCGGCATCCGGTAATAAACGGCCATGCGTTTTTCATCGGAGTTGAAGGGAATTTCCTTTAATTCCTTATACCCGGAGCGCCTGGCGGTTTCAGGATTAAAACCGCCCTTCATGGCGGCCACCACCAAAGCACCTTCGGTAGGATCACCCACCACATCCCACTGGCCTGTGTCGTTTCTATTAATTGAGGCGTTACTGGCCAGGGCACCGGCTATGAGAAACAACTCCAAATCGCCCCGCACCTGTTCCCGGTGATTACCGTCCAAAAAACCACCTTCTGGTTTATAACCGGTGCCGGTCACTTTGACGGCTCGCCCGCCCAGCCAGATTTGCTCCAGGGTCATTTCATTTTCGGTGAGGGTGCCCGTTTTGTCGGTACAAATTACAGTGGTGGAACCCAGGGTTTCCACCGCCGGTAAACGCCGGATGATGGCGTTTTGTTTGGCCATACGGGTCATGCCGATGGCCAGGGTAATGGTGGTCACGGCGGGCAGGCCTTCGGGTACGGCGGCTATGGCCAGAGCAATGGCTGTCTCCAAAACCTCAATAACCGGCCGGCCCATGGCCATGCCCACCGCCGCCATCAAGGCCGCAATGGCCAGGCTTATGCCGGCCAGTGAGCGACCTAAAGCGGCCATCCTCTTTTCCAATGGGGTTTCTTCGCCACCGGTTTGCTCCAGCAGGGCGGAAACACTGCCTATTTCCGTGCGCTGGCCTGTGGCGGTAACCACGGCGTGCCCCACGCCCCGTACCACCACGGTGCCCATGTAGACCATATTTTTACGGTCTCCCACGGGCAAGTTTTCCTGTTCCAGTACATCTGTTTTTTTGTTTACGGGTTGAGACTCGCCGGTTAAAGAAGCCTCCACCGTGGCCAAATTTTCAGCCTCTACCAGCCGGGCGTCGGCGGTTACCTGGTCACCCTCCTCCAGAACCAGAATATCGCCGGGCACCAGTTGCGCCGCGTCAATTTCCTGTAATTTACCGTTGCGGATTACCTTGGCCGTGGCCGTGACCATCTTTTTTAAAGCATCCATGGCCTGTTCCGCCTTGTATTCGGTAACAAAGCCGAACATGGCGTTCAGCACCAGCACCGCCACTATCGCCACAGCTTCAACATAATCCCCCAGTAACAGGGAAATCGCGGTGGCACCCAGTAATAATACCATAATAATATTACGGAACTGGTTCACCAAAATGACCCAGGGAGAAATGCCAGCATGCTCTTTGAGGCGGTTCTCCCCGTATTCCGCCAGGCGGCTTTGCACTTCTTCACCGGTTAGGCCGTTCTCCGCGTCTGTGTTCAAATGGGCAATTATATCCTCAAATTTCAGTGTATGCGGGTGTTTAATCACCGGTTGTCTCCCCCTGTAAGAAATTTGCCTGACTGCAATCCAACTATCCTTTATAATGGCCGCCGGTGACCCGTTCAATGCATTGGGGTTGGTAATATGATACTGTACAGTAAGGGTGGTATAAGATACAATATAAGGACGATGGCCGGAGATATACGTGTACAAAAAGCATGGTGACCCGGGGTTGATTGGATAGAAACACGGTTTTTATACTGGTACCAGTGTAAAATTAGTAGCCAGGTGAATAATTTAAGTTTAGTAAACATACCGGGAGTGTATATAAATATGATGTGGCCAGGGCAGGGTGCATAGCGTGTTTATGGGAACGGAACAGATATTGTCGGTTTTGGAGCAGTATGGAGTATGGGGTTTGGCGCTAATGACCTTTTTGGATTCATTCATCAGTCCCATACCGCCCGAGGTGCTGTTTATACCCTTGTGTTTAGTGAATCCCGAAGTCGCTTTGGGGCTGGCATCAATTACCACCACCGTTTCCGTCATCGGAGCCATGGTGGGGTACTGGGTGGGACAAAAGGGTGGCCGGCCGTTGTTATTGCGGTTTTTTCGCCGGGAGAAGATTGCCCGGGCCGAAGATATTATCAATGCCTACGGGGCAATGGCAGTACTAATTGCAGCCTTTACCCCCATACCTTTCAAATTGATTACCATAACCTCGGGGGTGCTGGACTTACCCTTAAAAAAGCTGGTCTTTTGGTCCACGCTGGGCCGGGCTGCCCGCTTTTTTTTGGAAGCCTGGCTGATTATGGTATTTGGCCGGGCTGCAGTTAATTTCCTGGAGAGTTCAAATTTTGCCATACTGACTCTGGTCATTGCGTTTTTGGGGCTAGCCCTTTATGTAGCCTGGCTAGTCTATCGTAAAAGGACCGGTTAAAAATTAATACTTTAAACATAAAAAAAGCCGGGAGATAAACTCCCGCTTTTTTAAATGCTAAAGGGTTCAATTTTGCCGTCCTGTGCCAGGGCACGGGCCAGTAAATAATAAACCGGTTCAATTTGACTGGCCAGGCTATATTGATGAGTGGACATTACCCAGGAGGTAGCCACTTCATCCATGGTACCGAAGATCATCTGTCTGGCCAGCTTATGGTTGACATCTTGCCTGAAGGCGCCGCTGGTTATTCCTTCGACAACAATTTCCTCAATAATGTTGAAGTAAAGCTTGAGTGGTGCTGCAATTCCTTTGCGAATAGAGTTTTCCGACTGGCGCAGCTGAATTTGTACCACCAGAGCCAGATTGCGGTCGGACTCCAACCGGTTGAAATGCAGGTGAATTAGCCTGGCCAGCTTGATAAAGGGGTTTTTTAAGTCTTTTAATTCGTGCCGGGCTCCGGCGGTAAATTCACCCATTTTAATTCTAAACAATGATATCAGTAAATCTTCCTTGTTTTTGAAGTACAGGTAAATTGTACCGTCAGCTACCCCGGCTTCCCGGGCAATTCTTGATACCTGGGAGTTATGGTAGCCATTTTCCGCAATAACCTTGACGGCAGCTTCAATGATGGCATAATATTTTTCTCCGGTCCGTTTGGCGGCCATGTGCCACCTCCTCCCATTTTTTAAAGGCGCCTGACGGGAGTTTGTAAAAGCTAAACTCTTACAAACTCCTGTTATTGAGAACCACACTTGGTTTAGTACATGGTGTTTTTAAAAGGGCGCCGATAGGGTAATTAAACTACGTATTTGCCAGCGTCCAGAACTTTGGCGGCAATTTTCTGCTTAACGCCGATCAGGTTGATGGGTGTGTACTTGGCCAGGCGTTTGGCGATGCTCAGGTTGGTGCGCAGCATGTCGCCGTTTTCAAACATATAAGCCAGTGCTTGCTTGGCCCAGGCATCGAATTTGGGGAAGGCGTCATACACATAAGCCAGTGCCAGTTCCACTTTGGTTTCAGCGTTTTCCGGGTCTGCGGCAAGGGCTTTTTTGGCCCGCAGCACTGCGCTCTCCATGGCGTAAATTTCAATGACCATGTTAGCCATGATTTCAATGATTTCCTGTTCTTTGACGATCTTCTGCATGTACTTTTGGGCTGCGGTACCGCCAACCAGCAAGAGCAGTTTCTTGGCCCGGTTGATGATGTCCATCTCAATTTCAAAGGGTGCCTCGTCCCCGGTGGGGGTTTTTGCCCTTAACGAAGTTACTTCGGCGGCCAGTGCCTGGGCGGCCTGAAGCAGGGGCAGTTGACCCTTCATGCCGCGGCGGAGCAATGTAC
Source organism: Desulfallas thermosapovorans DSM 6562 (assembly GCF_008124625.1). Lineage (NCBI taxonomy): Bacteria > Bacillati > Bacillota > Clostridia > Eubacteriales > Desulfallaceae > Desulfallas > Desulfallas thermosapovorans. The sequence continues at coordinate 24,100 of NZ_VNHM01000018.1, read as the reverse complement.
CGGGTATGATCAACCGGTTAACTTCGTTGGTGCCTTCAAAGATACGGTTGATCCGGGCGTCACGGTAGAAGCGTTCCGCCGGGAACTCCTGGGTGTAACCATAACCGCCGTGAATTTGCACGGTTTCGTCGGCGGCGTAATCCAGAGTTTCTGAAGCGTGTACCTTGGCAATGGAGCATTCAATGGCGTAGTCCTCGATGGCGGCACCGATTTCTTTGCCGTCGGTTTTTCCTTCCAGGGCTTCCTCAATATTACCCACCAGGCGGTAAACCAGGCTTTCAGAGGCATATGTTTTAGCAGCCATTTGGGCCAGTTTGTTTTTAATCATACCAAACTTGGCGATAGGCATGCCAAACTGCTGGCGCTCCATGGCATACTTGGCTGCCAATGCCAGTGCGGCTTTGGCGGAACCCACGCCACCGGCACCCAGTTTGTAGCGACCGATGTTTAAAATGTTAAAGGCAATGACATGCCCTTTGCCTATTTCACCCAGCAGGTTTTCCACGGGCACTTTGGCATCTTCAAATATCAGCGAGCAAGTGGAGGAACCCTTGATGCCCAGTTTCTTTTCTTCGGCGCCGATGGAGAAGCCGGGGGTATCTTTATCCACGATAAAGGCGGTAAATTTATCACCGTCGATTTTGGCATAAGTGACAAAAACATCGGCAAACCCGGCATTGGTGATGAAAATTTTCTCGCCGTTTAAAATATAGTATTTACCGTCTTCACTGAGAACAGCCTTGGTCCGGGCACCCAGCGCGTCGGAACCTGCCATGGGCTCGGTCAGAGCATAGGCGGCTACCAGTTTACCGGTGGCCAGGCCGGGCAGGTATTTTTTCTTTTGCTCTTCATTGCCGAAAAGCACGATGGGTAGTGAACCGATACCGGTGTGGGCACCGTGGCTGACGGCAAAGGAACCGCCGGTGGATACGTTTTCGGTGATAATGGCGGCGGATATTTTACCCATTTCTCCGCCTTCATATTCCTCGGGAATGTCGGCGGACAGCAGGCCCAACTCACCGGCCTTTTCCAGTATGGAACGCATCAAGCCTTCCTTTTGCTGGTCCAAATCCTCGATGTTGGGCTGTATTTCGTTTGCAACAAAATCAGCCACAGTATCGGCGATCATTTTATGCTCATCGGAAAAATCCTCTGGAGTAAAAATCTCGTTTGGGTCGATATCTTCCAGTAAGAACATAGCACCCTTTTGCATTTTCGTTACCCCTTTCTTATTTTGGTCATTATTTAGTAAACAGTCAAGAGTACGGTGTGAAAATGTGCCCCATGCCATGGCCATGCACGGCATGGACACATTTTACCTGTCGATAGTTATTAAACCATTTCAAATACAGCGGCTGCGCCCATTCCGCCGCCGATGCACATGCTTACCACACCATAACGGGCATTTTGCCGTTTCATTTCATAAACCAACTGGGTGGTCAGCTTGGAACCGGTGCAGCCCAGCGGGTGGCCCAGGGCAACGGCGCCGCCGTTGAAGTTTATCTTGGCGGGATCCAGTTCCAGCACCTTGATGCAGGCCAGGGCCTGTACAGCAAAGGCTTCGTTCAATTCAAATACGTCCACCTGGTCCTTGGTGATACCGGCCAGTTTAAGTGCTTTGGGAATGGCCACGGTGGGTCCCATACCCATAATTTCCGGCGGGCAGCCGCCCACGGCATAGGAGCGGAACACGGCCAGTGGTTTTAACCCCAGAGATTCGGCCTTTTCCCTGCTCATAATCATTACCGCGGCAGCGCCGTCACTGGTTTGGGAACTGTTACCCGCAGTAACCGTTCCGCCCGCTTTAAACACCGGGCGCAGCTTGCTCAGAACTTCCATGTTGGTACCGGGCCGGACACCTTCGTCGGTATCAAAGATAACCGACTTTTCCACCAGTTTACCCTTGGAACGGGTTTTATTGGTTACGGTGAGGGGCACGATTTGTTCTTTGAAGCGGCCTTCTTGAATGGCTTTGGCCGCCTTGGCGTGACTGGCCACGGAAAATTCGTCCTGCTCTTCTCTGGAAATATTGTACTTTTCAGCAACGTTTTCAGCAGTTAAACCCATGCCCATATATGCTTCGGGGCAAATACTCATTAGATCCGGGTCCGGCATGCATTTGTTTCCGCCCATGGGTACCAGGCTCATGCTTTCCACGCCGCCGCACAGGTATACATCAGCAAAACCCGCCATAACCCTGGTGGCACCGATGGCGATGGACTCCAGTCCTGAAGAGCAGAAGCGGTTAACTGTGGCACCGGCCACGGAATTGGGCAGGCCGGCCTTTAATACCAGCATGCGGCCTACGTTCATACCCTGCTCGGCTTCCGGGAAGGAGCAACCGAATATAACGTCATCTATTTCAGCGGGGTCAAGGCCGGGTGTTCTTTCCATCAAGGCCTTGATTACCTCGGCACCCATGTATTCCGGCCGGGTGTTTTTCAATGTACCCCGGGGTGCCTTACCCACTGCGGTACGTACTGCACTGACAATTACAGCTTCTCGCATTATTCCTACCCCCCTTAATTCCTCAGTGGTTTGTTGTACTTCAGCATGTGTCTCATCCGGTCGAGGGTCTTGGGCTCACCCAGCAGGCTCAGGAAGGCTTCCCTTTCCAGATCCAGCAGATCCTGCTCGGTAACCAGAGTGCCCGGTGTTACGCCACCGCCGGTGACGATATAAGCCACTTTTTTGGCAATCTTGGCATCATGTTCACTGATTTGCTTGCCCCAGAGCATGGTTTGGATACCCAGTTCAATGGCGGCATAACCCGCATTGCCAACGGCTTTCATCTTTTGAGGCTGCAGCGGGGTAAACCCGGCGGCTGCCATTTCCAGAACCATACGCTTGGCATCGCCGATGATCCGGTCACGGTTGGGGCTGACCCGGTCGGTGGGCCGCATGTAACCGAACTTGATGGCTTCCTGGCCGCTGGTGGCCACTTTGGCCATGGCGATGTTTTCAAAGGCCCGGTTGATCATGGGCTGCACCGTGTTGGTACCGCCGACATTAACCACGCTGGCGGGGGGCATTAACTCCGCGGCACGAAAAGCCAGTTCTTTGCAGCCGCCGCCGCCCGGTACCAGGCCGACACCCACTTCCACCAGACCCATGTAGGTTTCGCCCGCTGCGTTAACCCTGTGGGCATGCAGGCAAACTTCGCAGCCGCCGCCCACGGTCATGCCGTGGGGTGCCGCCACCACGGGTTTTTTGCAGTACTTGAGGCGCATATTGGCTTTCTGGAACTCATCCACCATGATTTCCAGTTCATCAAACTCGTCGTCCTCGGCTTCCATTAAGATGAGTAACAGTTTGGCCCCCACCGAGAAGTGCTTGCCGTAGTTACCGATGACCAAACCTTCGTAGTTCCGTTCCACTTCTTTAACCGAGTAGTTAATCATATTGGCGATATCGTCGCCGATGGCATTGGCTTTGCTGTGGAATTCCAGGCAAACCACGCCGTCGCCGATGTCAATGAGGCTGGCGCCGCTGTTGGATTTAATAACTTTATTTTGTTCTTTAAGGGGTGCCAGGAAAATAACCCCTTCGGGAATCCGTTCCTGGACAGTTTCCTTGGTGTCTTGATGGAAATAATAACGGTAGCCGTCCTTTTTCTCGTAGAAACTGGTCCTGCCGGAGGCCAGTAAATCTTCCACCACTTTGGGCACGGTGCCGCCTTCGGCTTTGATGCGGTCGGCCACTTCTTTTACGCCCAGGGCGTCCCAGGTTTCGAAGGGGCCGAAATCCCAGTTGAAGCCCCAGCGCATGGCGTCGTCAATGGACTGTATATTATCGGCTATTTCGCCCAGCAAGTTGGCGGCGTAAACAATGGTGTCCACGGTTACCCGCCAGGCAAATTCCGCGCCCTTATCCTTGCCGAACAGCAGGGCTTTCATTTGCTTGGGAGTTTTGCCGGCCTGCTTGGCGGCTTCCAGGGAAGCAAACTTGGGCTTCTGCTTGGGCCGGTATTCCATGGTATTGTAGTCCAGCACCAGTATTTCGCGGCCCTTTTCAGTTTTAACCTTTTTATAGAAACCTTGCTTGGTTTTGTCGCCCAGCCACTTGTTCTCCAGCATCTTCTGGAGGAATTCCGGGGTTTCAAAAACAGCCTTTTCCTTGGGGTCGGTGGCCACGTCGTAAACGTTTTTGGCCACGTGCACCATGACATCCAGGCCCACCATGTCCAGGGTGCGGAATGAGGCGCTCTTGGGACGGCCCAGGACGCGGCCGGTCAGTGCATCCACCTCTTCCACGGTCAAGCCGTATTCCAGCATGGCTTTAATGGTGGCGCACATGCCGTAAACACCGATACGGTTGGCGATGAAGTTGGGGGTGTCTTTGCAGATGACGACACCCTTGCCCAGTACCCTTTCACCGAAGTCTTGCATAAACTCCATCACTTCAGGCAGGGTTTCGTTGCAGGGAATGAGCTCCAGCAGTTTCATGTAGCGGGGCGGGTTGAAGAAGTGGGCGCCCAGGAAGTGCTGTTTGAACTCTTGAGATAGTCCTTCGCACATTTTATTAATGGAAATACCCGAGGTGTTGGAAGCAACGATGGTCCCCGGCTTGCGGACGGCCTCAACCTTTTTAAACAGGTTTTGTTTGATATCCAGCCTTTCCACGACCACTTCGATAATCCAGTCGCATTCGGCCAGTACATCCATGTTGTCCTCAAAGTTGCCGGGAGTTAACAGAGCTGCGTTTTCCGGTACATATAACGGTGCCGGTTTTGCCTTGATCAGGGCAGCGATGGCATTGGTGGCCAGGCGGTTTCTTACCTGAGGACTTTCCAGGGTAAGTCCCTTTTTCTCTTCATCGGGAGTTAGCTGGTTAGGCACGATGTCCAGCAAATAGGTGGGAATACCCACATTTGCCAGGTGCGCGGCAATGGTGGCACCCATTACTCCGGCTCCCAGGACCGCGGCCTTGTTAATGCTGCGCTTCATCTTCCGGTTCCTCCTTTTACTGCATTATTTGCTTGCTGTACCCGCACGGCGGGGTGCGGGTTGTTGACAAAAAAGAAATGAATTGGATGGCTTTATAAATGACTGAACGTTCAGTCATTGTATTAATATTAAGATATTTCATTTTAATAAAAAAATCAATAGTACACCAGGGTTGCCAGGAACCGCTCGGGACCAATGAACGACCATTCACTGTTAAATTATAGCCATTGAGATATGAAAAACAACAGCTCGCGGTAAAAAAGCGCAATTTTGCGTCCTGAAAATTAAAATGGGGAAAGCAACTGCGGGGCGTTACACAGGTATCAACCATGCAAATTTTTGGACACCGGGCACCGAATTACCGCGCTGGAATTTATTTTTGGGCATCCAGGCGGGCGACAAAGATCAATATCTGGGCTACAACATCATATAATTCCGGTGGTATTTCCGTGTTTACCCCCAGTTTATACAGCGTTTCGGCGAGCCTGGCATCTTCATAAACCGGTACGCCGTGGTCTTCAGCCATTTCCCTGATGGCGCGGGCCAAATCACCCCGGCCGGCGGCCGTTACCCGGGGGACCTGATCTTGACCCGGTTGGTACTGCAGTGCGGCGGCATAGTGATTGGCTATATTCCTTTTATCGTTGCGTTTGTTGTCCATTTAGCTACACCTTTCGATCCAGCAAAGCCGGGGAGGCAAATTCAGCCCGGAGCTTGCGTAGTTTTTGATCCAGAACGGCACAGTGAAAGGTAATTTGAGCAAAGCCCAGTTGCTGTACCTGCCGCTTCAACTCTTCTGCGGCGGTGGTGAGCCGGGCGGCAATACTTTCATTTTCGACGCGGCAGGCTATATGTATTGCTGTATTCCCACGCTGGGTAAGCACGAAGAATAGCTGTCCCAGGCTCATTGTGGCCAAGCTGAATACAATGCCGGTTTCTTCTCTATATTGTTTATGCCCGGGGTCACCGGTTTTGCGGAAAACAAAAAATTGGGTGTCCGGGTAAAGCGATGTCTTTACTGGCAAGGGTAGTAGTAACGGTTCACCACCTTCCGCCTGGCGTTGCCTGGGGGTTGCTTCTGTTTCCGGTGTAGATGTAAACAGCGATGAGGGACGCGGTATGGTTTTATTCGCAACCGGTTCCCGGGGCGTTTGTTTCTGGTTTTGCTGTTCGCTTAAAATGATATTAAGCAATATCGGTAATACGCCGGAAATCTGCATGTGTAGCCACTCTACCTTTTCCTGAAAAAGTTTGTCCGAAAAGCAGGGCTTGGGCACCTGCGTAAGCATCGCAAAGGCGAGCCAGTGTATAGACATAAACGGGTTTCGCGCACATTTTGGAGCAGTCCCTCAAATAAGAGTTGTGCTGGCTAATTACTGGTTTGATATTAATTCCTTTACCTGCTTCCCTTTTCCTGCCGGGTATGATAGGAATTGTACATTATAACTAAAAAGGTATGAGTATTATAACCGCTTGGGCCAACCTGGCAGGTTTTGCCGGTTAATTGGCGAAATTAATAAACAGGTGATTGCATGACGGGTGGTTTAATATAACTTGGTTAGGGGTATAAAATATGGAATTAGGGACAATTTTCTGGACGGCGCTGGTGGTTGGCTTTTCCGGAGCCATCATGCCGGGGCCGCTGTTGACGGTAACCATTGGGGAATCCGTCCGGCGGGGTTTTATTGCCGGGCCGCTGTTAATGGTGGGGCATGCCCTGCTGGAAATTCTACTGGTACTGCTACTGGTGTGGGGGGCGGCAGAGCTATTGATGTCGGACCGGGTGCATACCGCCATTGCTTTGGTGGGCGGTTGTTTTTTGATTTACATGGGCCAGGCCATGTACCGGGACGCCCGGGCAGGCAAGGTTACACTGCAACTGGCTACTGCTGAGAAAAGGGTTGCCGGTGATGAAAAGCTTCCCGGCGACCGGCCAGCCAGTGGCCGGTTCAGGCTGCACCCGGTACCGGCGGGCATTTTGGTAAGTCTGTCCAACCCGTACTGGAGCCTTTGGTGGGCTACGGTGGGGCTGGCCTATATCACCACCTCCATGACCCGGGGTACAGGCGGGCTGGTGGCATTTATGAGCGGGCACTTGTTGTCTGATTTTATTTGGTACGGGTTGGTGGCGGGTGCGGTGGCCGGCGGCCGGCGTTTTTTGAGCCAGCGGTTTTATCGTGGTGTGATAGTGGTTTGCGGGGTGTTTTTAGTGGGGCTGGGCGGTTATTTTGTATACCAGGGTCTCAGTTAAAACACAATATATGGCATATACCGAATATTAAAGGAAAGGAGTTGATTACCCGTAGCGGCCTGTCCGTATTACGGGTATACCTATGCCTGTTGTTTTTTGTGGTATTTGTCCCCACCCGCCGGTGATGGTGCCCGAGGTGGGACAGGGCCGGGACGAAGATGTATCACACACCAAAGGGGCTATGCTGGAATTGGGGAGGCGGGTCAGTGATAGCGGTGCGGACACGCTGGTGATGATTACTCCTCATGGTGCTGTGTTCAGCGATGGCATTGGCATTAATGCAGTAAAGAGACTCGAGGGTGACCTGGGCCGGTTCGGTGCTGCCGGGGTGCGCTTTGCACTGAACAATGATGTGGAACTGATGCAGGCCATTGGAAAGGTGGCCGCCGGGAAAGGTATTACGGTGGCTGCTCTGGACAATGCCTTGGCCGGCCGCTATGGTGTATCCACCGGGCTGGATCACGGTATTACGGCACCCCTTTATTTTATCCGGGAGGCCGGTGTAAACCTTCCTCTGGTGCATGTATCCATGGGGCTGCTGCCCTTCCATGAGCTATATGCCTTCGGTGTGGCGGTGCGGGAAGCTGCTGACCAATTGAACCGCAAAATAGCGGTATTGGCCAGTGCGGATCTTTCCCACCGGCTGACCCCGGATGCGCCGGCGGGCTATCATCCCGCCGGGAAGGAGTTTGACAGCCGGTTGGTGGAACTGGTGGGGGCGGCGGATGTGGAAGGTATATGCGGTTTGGATCCCGAACTGGCGGAAAATGCCGGGGAGTGCGGGCTGCGTTCCATCATTATGATGCTGGGTACCCTGGATGGGGTTACGATAGGAAGTGAGGTACTGTCCTATGAAGGACCCTTCGGGGTTGGCTATATGGTGGCTGCACTGGTGCCCGGTGCCCGGGATGATAACCGCTTGTTTCTTGGAAAACTGCGGCAAGCCGCGCTGTACCGCGCCGGGGCCAAAAGGGCGGCGGAAAGTTTTCCCGTGCGGCTTGCCCGACAGGTACTGGAGCGATATTTCAGCGGTGCAAAGAATAAACTGTTTGACCCGGCCCAGGTGCCGGAGGAATTTAAAAACAACCGGGCCGGGGTGTTTGTTTCACTGAAAAAACACGGCCAGCTCAGGGGTTGTATCGGTACCATCGCTCCCACATATAATACTATAGCGGAGGAAATTGCCCATAACGCCATTAGCGCGGCTATTCGGGATCCCCGGTTTAACCCGGTGGAACCGGGGGAATTGCCGGAACTGGATATATCAGTGGATGTTTTAACCGACCCCGAGCCGGTGCAGGGGCTAAATGAACTGGATCCCCGCCGTTACGGAGTTATCGTCTCCGCGGGGGGCAGGCGGGGACTGCTGCTGCCCGATCTGGAAGGCATTAACACTGTGGAGGAACAAGTGAACATTGCCAGGCAGAAGGCGGGCATTGGACCGGGAGAGGCCGTGCGGTTGGAACGTTTTGAGGTGGTAAGGTACCGGTAGGTTCCTGTTCCAGTATTATATATGCAAGGAGTTGGTGGGGTGCGGCGCGAGGTCATGTTTTACACCAAAGGCCCCGGGGAGCAGGTTAATTGCAAAGTGTGTCCCCGGCTTTGCAACATTGCCCCGGGTAAACAGGGTTTTTGCCGGGTGCGGCAAAACCAGGGGGGTACCCTGTATGCTGCCAATTACGGCCAGTGTTCCTCCTATGCCCTGGATCCCATTGAGAAGAAGCCGTTATACCATTTTTATCCCGGTCATGTGATATTTTCCCTGGGAACGGTGGGCTGCAATTTACGCTGCGGTTTTTGCCAAAACTGGCAAATAGCCCAGGAAACCCCCGACACCACTTACCTGAGCCCGGAACAAGCGGTACAACTGGCCCTGCGGCAAAAAAAGCACGGTTACCCCTGCGTGGGGCTGGCTTATACCTATTCAGAGCCCTTCATGTGGTATGAATATGTTTACGATACCGCCGGGCTGGCCAGGGAGGCGGGACTTAAAAATGTGCTGGTGACCAATGGTTATGTCAATGAACAGCCGCTGCGGGAGCTGCTTCCTTATATTGATGCGATGAACATTGACGTTAAAGCCTTTACCGATGATTTTTACCGCTCCACCTGCGGGGGCCGGCTGGACCCGGTTTTGCGCACCGTGGAAGTAGCCCGCGGGCACTGCCACCTGGAAATCACCACCCTTTTGGTGACCGGCTTAAACGACAGCCCCGGGGAGATCAGCCGCCTGGTGGACTGGCTGGCGGGACTGGACCCGGATATACCACTGCACTTTTCCCGCTACTTTCCCAATTATAAATTGGATTTGCCCCCCACCCCCGAGGAAACTTTAAGGCAGGCCCGGGATATAGCCCGGCGCAAGCTGCGCTATGTGTACGTGGGTAATGCCCCGCACATGAAATCTTCCAGTACTGTTTGCCCGGGTTGCGGTGAAGTGCTTGTTGACCGGGAAGGTTACCATACCCGGGTGCGGGGGATATCGGGCGGAGTCTGTTCCCGTTGCGGGGAAAAGATCTCCATGGTGATGTGAATTAAATGCACCAAGGGTTGTTTTTTAAAGTTTATTAAGGAAGAAAGGGTGCTTTTATGTCTTTGCAAGAGCAGGTGGCCAGGCTTGCTGATATGCTGCTGGCCAGCAAAAAGACAGTGGCGCTGACCGGGGCCGGTATATCCACTGAAAGCGGTATTCCTGACTTTCGCAGTCCGGGCGGGCTGTGGTCCAGGGTTGATCCCATGTATGCCTTTTCCGCCGACACTTTTAGGTACCGGCCCGCCGCCTTTTACCAGGCCGGACTACCTCACCTGGCCTCCATCAATAATGCCCGGCCCAATAGGGCCCATGAGGTGCTGGCGGCATTGGAAAATGCAGGTATGCTGGCCGGGGTGGTTACTCAAAACGTAGACAGCCTGCACCAGCGGGCCGGTTCAGCCAGGGTATGGGAACTGCACGGGCACCTGCGCTCGGCAACCTGCATGCAGTGCGGGGGGCAAATTGCCTGGGATGGTCTGTTGGAGAAGGTGATGGCCAGCCAAATACCACCCCGGTGCAATGACTGTCAGGGTATTTACAAGCCTGACTGCGTTTTTTTCGGTGATCAACTGACCGGTGATTTTACAGAGGCCCTCAAAGAGGTTTCCACCAGTGAATTATTGCTGGTGATAGGCTCCAGCCTGGAGGTGGAACCCGCCAATTACCTGCCCATGCTGGCCGGTAAACTGGCCATAATTAACCTTGACAACACCATGGCGGATGGCAAAGCCAGTCTGATCATTAACCATTCGGCCGGTAAAACCATGGATCTGTTGTGGAATGAAATTCTTAAAAGGAAGGGCGGCTGATTAACCAGGCAGGTGACTAATTCTTGACGGTGGAACAAATACTGTAGTTTGTTGTCTATTTATTGGATATAATACAACCGGGAACTGTTTACCTTTGTCGCCGGGTTATTATTACAAACATGTGCAAGGCGAAAAGCAAGTGTCAGCGGTACACCCGCATCGTAAAGGGTGTGTATAATTTACACAGTAGCATGGAGTAATATATACCGGGAAAAAATACGTATAATATAAAACAATATATTAAGGGCAAAATAATAAAATTAGCTATCAGGAGAGTTGTTAGATTGGCAAACGCCAGAACAGAAGAACTGAAAAAAATATTACTTGAGCATATACCGGCCGGTGGACAAGTCAGCCTGCCCGATTTATGGAACCGGGCCGGGAGCCACCTTGACGAGATTTCCGGTGCGCTGCAATCCCTGGCTACCCGGGGTGAGGTGACGGTGACCGGGCCCCAGGGCGGCCCTCCGGAACAGGTATTTTTGAGCCGTCCCAACGGTACCGGGGATACCGCCGGGGCACTTGCCGGAAAAGAAAAAAGGATGGCCGCTAAAATAATTTCCTCCAATATGCCCGTGTTGAAGGGAAGGCTTTTGGCCGAAGTTCAGGAGAAGATCAGAGAGCTTTTGGTTGACGGGGTACCCCGCACCCGGGAGCAGCTATCGGAAACTTTGGCGGTGGAACTTCCGGCCAGGCTGCCCGGAAGTATGCCCGATGTAGTTATGCTGCCTGGCCATTTCTATACATTAAGGGATACTGCGGCGGGGCAGGCAGAGCTAACCCGCCGGGCCGAGGAGGCCCGGGCCCACAGCCGGCGCGTGCAGCGGCAGCGCCAGCAGGTGGACGAATTAATTGAGGAGCACGAAACACTGTCGGAGGAAGAAATTAACCGGTCTTTAGGTGAAAAGCTGCTCCCCGAGGCGGTGGCCCATTTGGTTTGCCTGCCGGACGGGCGTTATACCCATCCGGACAGCGACGCGGCCTGGGACGAGGTGGGCAGGTATTTATCCCGCAGTGAACCCATCAGCCGCAAGGAATTTGTTCGAATGTTCAAACGCCACAAGAAACTGGTGGCCCATATTAAAAAGGGGCGGGAAGAGCCCCCCTTTGTGATACTGCCCGACGGGCGCGTCACTGTGGAAACAAGGCCCGAGGGCGCCGGGGAACTGCGCCGCCGGGAAATACTGGCCTATGTGCACTATACATTACAACAAAAAATGGGTGGGCGTTCCTTTTTCACCCTGGAGGATTTTGCTCCCCGGGAGCGTAAACTGGCCCGGCAGGAGGCTTTGCAGGCCGGCTGCGTGGAACTTAAAATAGGCCGGCGGGAGCTATTTTGCGCGCCTATTAAATCAGACCCGGGCAAAATTGCCCGTGAACTAAAGGAAATTACCGGGCTGGACTTGCCGGCCCGGGGCGGCCCGACGGTGCCGGTGGCTTACCTGATAGACAATTCTTACACCGCCCGGGAAGCGGGACGGGTTTTAGGGATACGCCCCGGCGATGTGGGCGGCCTGCGGGAACTGGGACACCTGCAGGGGTTTCAAATGGAGGGGGTGGTGCGTTACTGGCGCGTATCCGTTGATACACTGCGCCGTTCCCCCAACATGGATAGGCTGCTGCGACGGGCAGAGAAGATTAAAACAGGCGACGCCGCCAGAATACTGGCCATCACCCAGGATCAAATCAAACGGTTGATCCGGGAAGGACACCTGCGCAGTGCGGGCCGGTCGGAGCGGGGTGCATACCACTTGCGCCGGGGCGACGTGGAGGATTTACTGGAGCACTTGCCCGATATCCGGGCGGGATGGGGTGAGGCAACAGACCAAAGCCAGGACCGGCCGGTGCGGCGTAAAAAACGGCGCCCCAGGCGGCATAAGGTTGAAAAGGTTACCGAACCCGGGCCGATAGTACTGGATGATTACCAGCAAAAAGCCATTGCCGCCCTGCTGGAGGGTTATTCGGTACTGGTGGCCGCGCCCACCGGCACCGGTAAAACACTGATTGCCGAGCGGCTGGTGGAAAGTATATTGGAACAGGGCCGGGAGGTGGTCTATACTTCCCCCATCAAAGCCCTTTCCAACCAGAAATACCGGGATTTTGCCCGCCAGTACGGTCACTACCGGGTGGGCCTCATAACCGGTGACGTGTCCATCAACGAGCGGGCGCAGCTTTTGGTCATGACCACTGAAATTTTCCGCAACTGGTGTTTTGCCAATCCCGAATGGATGGATAATATATCCCACGTGATATTTGACGAAGTGCATTACCTTGACGATGTGGAGCGGGGTACGGCCTGGGAAGAAAGTATCATTTTTGCACCGCCCCACATGCGCATCTTGGGTTTGTCCGCTACCGTGCCCAATATCCATGAATTGGCCCGGTGGATGGAAGAAGTAAGGGGAGAAAAGGTAGTGGTGGTGGAGGAATACCGGCGGGCCGTGCCTTTGGAAATTAACTGGATTACCCCGGATAACGAGGTGCTGGATGAAGAGGAAGCCCTGGATGAAATTGAGGCGCTGCGCCAGGTGGGCAGCCGGTACTATATGTATGGCAACGGCGGGGAGGGGGATTAAATTTGGCTTTAGTAAATAACGCCATGTGTGTGGGCGTGATCGAATCTATCCAGGACCACCTGCCCGCCCTTTATTTTGTATTCAGCAGGGGACGTACCGAGCTCCTGGCGGAAGAACTGAGCCGGGAGTGGGACTTTTTGCTGCCCGGGGAAAAGAGCCGGGTGAGTGAAATGATGGAAAGGGCGGAGCAGATTACCCCGGGTTTATTCGGGGGACGGCGCAAGCACCTGCGGCGCCTGCTGCTCCAGGGCATTGGTTACCACCACGCGGGCTTATCCCCCGCCTTGAAGGAGCTGGTGGAGAACCTTTACGAAGCCAGGCTGATCTTTGTCCTTTTTTGCACCGAAACCTTCGCTGTGGGCATCAACTTTCCGGCGGCCAGTACGGTTTTTGATTCCACCCGCAAATGGGACGGGCGTAACCACCGGGGGCTGTTGAACCGGGAGTTTTTTCAGATGGCCGGGCGAGCCGGACGGCGCGGTTTTGATAAGGTGGGACATGTCTATATTAATATAGATGAAAAATTTCCCGAACAAACCGGCTTTTTCGATGAAAGCCAGGTGGAGCCCGTGCGGGGCCGGCTGGTCATTTCCCCCAATACTGCCCTCAGCCTGCTGCACTGGAAAACTGACGAGGAAATAGAACGTTACCTGTCCCAAAACCTGGCGGTTTACCAGAACAACCGGGAAATTGCTAGCCTGGCCGGAGAACTGGAAACGGTGGAGGAAAAGATTTATACGTTGCGTAAAAACTTTTGCCAGGATAAAGACGGGCCGTCCTGCCCCATGTTGCGGGAAAAGTTAAAGAAAGAGCTGAACCGGCTGCGCAACCGCAGGCGGCGGCACAAACCCGAAGTGCCGGGGCGGATAGCTGAAATCAAATCCATTCTGGCCCAGCCCGCCAAAGGGTGTTTTCACCATGGCTGCCGGGACGCCCATGATGAAATTACTGCGCTGGTGGAGCGGAAAAAGGAACTGGTCCGGCGTAACCGCCAGCTGAAAAAATATGCCGTGGACTATCACCAGGAATTTCGACGCATGTGTGACCTGCTGGAGAAGCTTGGTTTCATTGAGGGTAAAACTTTGCTGCCCCGGGGATTGTTTGCATTACACGTACATGTACAAGAAATACTGGTCACCGAGCTGGTGTTTTCCGGCATACTGCGGGATGCCGCACCGGCCGAAGCGGCCGCCATTTTAGCCGGGATTGATTACCAGCCCGGCCGGGACGAAGTGGTTTTGCCCGGCGAGTACAATATGGACAATGCAGCGCTGTTAAGAAACAAACTGCTGGACGCCGGTGTGCCCGAACACCTTTGTGTATGGTCGCCGCTGCCCGGTCCGCTGGCCGAAGCCTGGTATAAAGGGGCTACCTTTGAGGAACTGCAGAAACGCTGCAATTTACATGAGGGGGATATTTTTTCCATTATCCGCCGGGAGATCGATGTGCTGCGGCAAGTGGAACGGGCTGCCGGGGAGGATCGCTCCTTCAAACAGGCCGTGCATGATATTCGGAACGTCCTGGACCGGGACGAGGTAGCCGTGCTGATATAGGAAGCACGGGGGCGGTTAGTGTGAAAGTACAGGAATAAATGGAAACTTTCATCTGTTCTCCTGTGCCGGGTGCCGTCATGGTTATTCACTGCTTTCGGGGGAAATTGTTTCGCGCTGCGTAATTGTGCTGCACAGCTAACAATCTTTTGCAGCCGCCCCTCCGGCTTATTATGTATAAGCCCCTTTTTACCAATCTTTACGGCAAAAATCTTGATTGCGGGATCGACGATGGTGTGATATGTGCAACTGTTTATAGCAAACTGCAGTTGTCTGTAGCTAAAATTAGGGGGTAGTACTTTGGCATCATGGGGACAGGCCGGTATTCTGCTGCTGGTTATTATTTTACTGGGCATTGCCGGTCATAATTACGTGGTGGCTGTCGCTGCAGGGGCGCTGCTGGCGCTGCGCCTGCTGCACGGCGAGGCGCTGTTTCCCGTACTGGAAAAACACGCCCTCAACGTGGGTATCGGTGTGATCACCCTGGCCATACTAATTCCCTTTGCCAGCGGTGGGATTGGCTGGCCCGAGATATATAGAACCCTGGCCAGTCCCGCCGGGCTGGTGGCCCTGGTCACGGGCGTTTTTGTGGCCTATTTGGGGGCACGGGGAGTAGGTTACCTGACCGTAGAGCCCCAGGTGATGGTGGGGCTCATGGTTGGTACCATTATTGGGGTGGCCTTTTTCCGGGGAGTGCCCGTCGGCCCCCTCATCGCTGCCGGTATGGTGGCCCTGGTGATGGGACTGCTGGGGCACGGCAAATAGGGAAGCAAGGGATTTATTCTACACTGGCCTGATTTTTCTTTGCGGTTTAATAATCTCTATTTTAAAATATCGTTCCAAACAGCATAAATAATCAATAAATAAAAGAGTTTCGTTGTCATAATCATACTGGCTGACATCCTGTTCAATGCGTAATCCCAACATTAATTTATTGCAATGAATAACTCTTGTTCTTGTCTCAAAGATAACGATAATAAAATCATCCTCTTGACTTGAATGTTGGAAAGGCGTGCATAGCAAATTACCCCGGGTATCTCGGAAGCCGCTGTTCGTTCGAGATTACACAGGGTAATTACATGAAAAGGCAGGTGTTTTTATGCAGTCCGGGGAAAGAAAGAAAATTGATGTTCCTATTGGCAAAGTAGTCAGGGTACTGGAGCAAAGAACCGACATAGCTGCGGTGTATTTATTTGGCTCATACGGCACAGAGTATCAAACCATCCATAGCGATATTGACCTGGGTGTTATCTTTTTGCCGGAAATTAAGGCGGATTTAAGGACGGAACTGGAACTGGAAGTTGCTCTAAGTTTGGCACTGGAAACAGATCGAATTGACGTGGTTAATTTAAACAGGTCGCCCATACAACTACGTTACCGTGCTATTGCGGAGGGTCAATTGATCTACCAGGCGGATTATGTATCGACCAGTAATTTTTTGGAGGATACTTACAAGTACTATTTTGATTATGCATACCACCTGAAAAACTTTCAGCGCGAAAGGTGTAAGGCGCTAAAGGAGGTTTATGTCGATGGTGGATAAGGAAGTTGTCCAGCATAAAATCAGTGTTATCGAGGACAATTTAGCCAAATTGGAAATCCTGGCCCAGCTCTCCCCCGAAGAATTTTTAGACAAGTTCTACTATGTTGAATCCGCAAAGCACCTGATACAGGTATCCATTGAAGCGATGCTGGATATTGCCCACCATGTTATTGCCAGGGAACGTTTCCGAACCCCCAAAACTTATGCCGAAGCCTTATTAATTTTAGTAGAGCAAGGGATTCTACCTCAAAAAAAAGAGCCGGTTTTTTTACAGATGGCCAAGTTTCGAAACCGGGTGGTTCACCTGTATCATGATGTGGACGATAAAGAGGTATACCAGATTCTGATAAGGAACCTGGATGATTTTAGAACATTCGTTGGGGCAGTAGTAAAAACATTTCTATGAAAAGAAGCACGGGGACGGTTCCGGTGCTTTACGTTTTGCTGGCACAAAAACTGTCCCCTGTTCAGGTGAATTTTTACCAACTGGTCTTTTCGGCCGACAAATCTAATACCAGTCAGCTATTTTTTGTAAAGCTAGCTTTCCACCTCAACTTCCGTGTTTTCCAAAACGCGGGCCACTAAGTTATAAAAACCAATGGTCAAGGTCAGTTCCACCAGTTTCCGGTGGCTAAAGGATTTGGCCGGTCCATTAAATGTTTGGCCGGTAGATTTTACGTCAAGGTGACTTCACCGGTGTAATGAGTTGGCAGAATATTAATTCTGTTTTGCACCCCATTGCCATTAGTCTTTTCCATTGTGGCCATTTTTCCTGAACACCCTGATTTTATACAACCGGTAGATTAAGTAGCCACCCACGGCCAAGATTGGTGTATAGGGCAGCAATATAACCAAAAAGACAAACAGATCCTGAACCAGGTTGATCATACCGTTAACGCCGCGCTGCCACCCGGCCTGTATCCGCTGCCCGAAGGGGTCCCTCAAAGTTTCACCGGTGGATAATCCCTGGGGTGAGCGAAGTTCCAGGTTTATGGTGGCTAGATTCACCCGGTTATCCAGCACCTTCAGCCTGGCTTCAAAGGATTCGATCTCACCGCGTATCCGGGCCAGCTCGTTCTCGATTTCCAGCATATCCTTAACCGTGTTAGCCTTGCTCAGTAGTTCCAGGTATCGTTCCTCCTGTTTTTGGAGGTTGTTTTTGCGGGCTTCGACATCATAATACTCTTCAGTGACGTCCTGCCCGGAAATGTTTTTTCTCTCAACTTGCCCCAGGGCTTCCAAACGGGGCAATGTCTCATCCACCTTTTCCACTGGTAAACGTAAAGTAAAATTACCCCGGGGGCGGTCATTGACAAACCAAAAGTCGGCATCTTGAACATAACCGTTAACCTCCTGGAGTATTTGCTCCACTTTCGAGACAGTTTCATTGACATCAGCCACTGCCATCACCAGGTTCACGGTGGTAATAATTTTTTGTGTTGCACCGGCCCGGGCTTCTTCCTCTGCCTTGACCTTTTCCATTTGTTCAGTGGACATATTGGCTGTTTGATTATCATACTGGCCGCTGCCGTCAGTTGCGGTTGGAGCGGACGCGTCATTGGCCGCTCCACCGCAGCCGCCGGCGACGAACAGAAGTAAAATAGCCAGCACTAAAAACAATAACCTGCGCACGATACACCATCCTAACTTTTTATGCCGGGGCAACGCTGGTTACAACCGGGCATGTTTTATATTCAGCCATGTTGGCTGTTAAAATTAAGACGTACCAAGTACCCAAAAGTTCGCCTAAAGGGAAACAAAGATATATTATTTGAGCTTGCATATAACGCCCTTACACAGTG
This sequence comes from Desulfallas thermosapovorans DSM 6562, assembly GCF_008124625.1. Lineage (NCBI taxonomy): Bacteria > Bacillati > Bacillota > Clostridia > Eubacteriales > Desulfallaceae > Desulfallas > Desulfallas thermosapovorans. Next base: position 6,090 of record NZ_VNHM01000018.1, on the reverse strand, counting down.
GATAAGTGAAAACGGTTACACCCCTACCCGGTTGGCTTATGAATTTTATCTAAACAGCCCCTGTGATACACCGGAAAGTGAACTTCTAACCAGGATTACCTTTCCGGTTAAATAGGAAGAAAACGGGCAGCCCGGCTAATTAGAGCCAATTTTTGATCAGGAGAAAAAGATAACCCGCCGGTTTACATTGGCGGGTATTTCTCATGTACCAAGTTTATAGGGGGTACTGGAAACCCTACCCCCGTGCTCACTAACTAGACGGCGTTGCGCAACGGCAACGTGCTTACTTTATAACGGAAAAGCACTGCCGAAGCCATTAACAGCACAGCAAATATAATTAGCCCCGCCGAAAAACCCAAATATCTTTCCAGCATCCCGCCCAGCGGCGGCCCGAGCATTAACCCCATGGAAAAACAGGTGTTAAAGACCCCGTATACAAGCCCGGCCCCGCCGCCGGGCCACAAAACCGGGTCGGCCGCAACAATATGATACATTAACGGTTGACTGGGTGTAAGCACCGCTCCCAGGGCTATGCCTAAAAGTGTTATCAGCAGGGTTAATATTACCGGGTTGGGTGCCAGGGCTAAAAATGGCAGGCAAAGGGCGCTGGCCCAAAGACCCCAGTACACAAATGGTTTGTAGCCGTGCCGGTCCGATAAAAAGCCCACCCCGGCGTCACTGAAGGCGTGCACCAAGCCCATCAGGCCGAAAACCATGCCAATTTGTAAACTGCCCAGCCCAAAACGCCCGTGCAGGTAATTGGGTAATAATATTTCCAGCATGCCAAAGCTGCTGCTGGCAATTATAACTACCACACCCAGCCATACCAGGCCAGGGTTATCTCTAACCTGCCAAATAGCAAAATTCTTATCCCGGTTACCCCCGGCCAAATGGCCGAATTTCACAAAACAGAGCATTAAAAGCAACGAAAAACAAAAAGCTGCCAGTGTCATAAACATTTCCCGGTAACCCAGGTAGTGGAACAACATGCCGCCAATGGGAGGGCCAAGAATTGTTCCCAGACCCATGGCCGCCATAATTAAACCTAATTTTTCCCCCTGCTGTTCGGGGTATAACAAAGCTACCATGGCCAGTCCCGCCGTCCACGAAGCAGCCGCCGCGATTCCCTGTATAAGGCGACAACAGAACAATATTTCGGGGCTGTTGGCGAAGCCGTAAAGGGCGGTGGCCAGGGTTAAACCCGCCATGCCGGCTAAAAAAACCTTTCTGTAGCCGTATCTTTCGGCGATTATGCCCAAAGGGATACTGAACACTAAAAGCCCCAGGGAATAGGCAGCAAATATAACCCCCATCATCACCGGGTTTAATTGCAACTGCTGGGTATAAACAGGTATTAGAGGCACTATGGTTCCATATAACAGGGTATCGGTGAAAATCAGCACCATTACAAAGTAGAATATCCTTTGCTTATATCCCAACATAACTTAATTCTCCCTGTTTTTTATTTGTCGTGCTAAAAAAGATACCTGAATTCTTTCTCGGCACGCTTTGAAAGATCCTTCTTTGGGAGCAAGGGGATATATCAGTAAAAAGCAACCGGGCAGTCCGGTTAATTTGGAGGGTAATTTTTAATCAGGAATAAAAGAAAACCCGCCAGTCCGCGCTGGCGGGTTTTCCAATAACCGGGGAATGATGTTTAATCAAAAAGTCGGCGGTATTCTCCATAGCCCTCCTTTTCCAGATCCTCCTTGGGAATAAACCGTAATGAAGCCGAGTTAATGCAGTAACGCAAACCTGTTGGGGCCGGGCCGTCGTCAAACACATGGCCCAAATGGGAGTCCGCCTCTTTGCTTCTAACTTCGGTGCGGAGCATATTATGGCTCTTATCAGTGCGTTTTTTGATGTTTTCCGGGTGGAGCGGTTTGGTGAAACTGGGCCAGCCGCACCCGGAATCAAATTTATCAAGGGAACTGAACAGAGGTTCACCGGAAACGATATCCACGTATATACCCTCTTGCTGATGATCCCAGTATTCATTATTAAAGGGCGGTTCGGTGGCGTTGTTTTGGGTCACTTCATACTGGAGCCTGTTCAACTTTTTCTTAATCAATTCCCGGTCCCTGTCATTTCCCCAGTATTTTTCTATAAATTTGGTGCGCCCGGAGCCCCGGCGGTACATGCCGTAGTGTTCGGGATTTTTTTGGTGGTAGTTTTGGTGGTATTCTTCAGCGGGGTAAAAAGGAGAAGCTTCGATTATTTGCGTGGCAATAGGCTTGTCAAAACGACCACTTTCTTCGATGGCCCTTTTGGACGCTTCAGCTTTTTCTTTTTGGTTTTGGTTATGGTAAAAAAATGCAGTTCTGTAAGATGGCCCGCGGTCCGCAAACTGTCCCCCCGCATCGGTGGGGTCAATCTGCCGCCAGTAAGTGTCAAGTAGTTTTTCATACGGGCATATATCGGGATCAAATGTTATTTGCACCGCTTCATAATGCCCCGTGGTATTGGAGCAGACTTCCTCATAGGTGGGAAACTCTTTGTGCCCACCGGTATAGCCGGACAATACTTTAACCACGCCCGGTAACTGCTGAAAAGGGGCCACCAGGCACCAAAAACAGCCGCCTGCAAAGGTTGCCAGCTCCAAGTGTTTTTCGTTATTTTTCGTATCCACATTAATAACCCCCCGGCATTTATTAATCATATAGATGCGGCTTTTATTGGTGTTTTATGCAGGCTGCCAGAAAAAATTTGCAGGATGGCAAGAAACAAAAAACGTACCGGAGTCATCATTGTTACTTCTTTAGCAGGCCAAATGCCTTGGACATCTCCAATACCACCACCGGAGCCATGGCCAACCCCAGAGCTAAAAGGTACATGTTATTGGATAACTGGGTTAAGCCAAAGGCAGTTGCCACAGCGGGAATAAATACAATAAAGCCTATCAAGGCCACTGAAATGCCCGCAGCCCAATTCAGATACCGGTTGGAAAAAATACCGGTTTTGAACAAAGAGTGGTTGGAGCGCATATTGAAAGAGTGAATAACCTGGGAAAGGGCCAGTACGAGAAATGCCATGGTGCGCCCGGCCACGATATTTCCGGTGCTTTTCCAACCAATCAAAAAGCCGGTCAGGGTTAATGCGGCAAACATGGTGCCCAGCATAACGATGCGTATTCCCAGCCCGTGGGCAAAGATACTCTCGCCTCTGGGTCTGGGTTTGCGGGTCATAACATCCCTTTCCACAGCTTCCATGCCCAGTGCAATGGCGGGCAGGCTGTCGGTAATGAGGTTAATCCATAAAAGCTGTATGGCCAGTAAGGGGGACTCCCGCCAAAAAAGCATAGCGATAAATACCGTCAGTACTTCACCGATGTTGGTTCCCAGCAAAAAACCGACAACTTTTCTAATATTGTCGTAAATGCCGCGACCTTCCCGCACCGCATCCACAATGGAGGCAAAATTGTCATCGGTGAGTATTATGTCCGATGCACCTTTGGCCACATCCGTACCCGTAATCCCCATTGCGCACCCGATATCCGCTGCCTTCAGGGCAGGGGCATCATTTACGCCGTCGCCGGTCATGGAAACAATTTCACCCTGGTGTTGCCAGGCGCGCACGATGCGTATTTTATCCTCCGGTGAAACACGGGCATATACTGCAATATTGCGCACCCGCTCATTAAGTTCCGCTTCGGACATCATGGCCAGTTTCCTGCCGGTAATGGCATCATCCTCATCCAGCAAAATACCCAGGTCTTTGGCAATGGCTGAAGCGGTGGCCACATGGTCACCGGTAATCATCACCGGTTTAATACCTGCCTGGCGGCAAACCGCCACCGCATCCCGCGCTTCGGGGCGGGGCGGGTCGATCATGCCCACCAAACCCATGAAAGTTAGCCCGCTTTCCAGCTCTTCCGTTGTGGGCGTTGGGGGAAGGGTGGCAATTTCTTTATAGGCCACAGCCAGCAAGCGCAAAGCCTGCCGGCTCAATTCCCGGGCGTATTTTCTGCCCGCTTCCAAATTTCCTTTTATACACCTATCCGCCAAGACATCGAAGGCACCCTTGACAATTACAATGTACTTGCCATCAATATGATTGACCGTAGTCATCAACTTGCGGTCGGAATCAAAGGGTAATTCAGCCAGTCTCGGGTACAGGCGATTTAATTCATCCTTGGGCATGCCGTTTTTACGGGCCGCCAGCACGATGGATGTCTCGGTGGGATCTCCAATGTGGTGCTCCCGGCCGTTCTCAAATTCCACTGTGCCGTCACAGCACAGGGCGGCGTATTGAAGGAGTTTTTTAATTGCCGGTGAATTGTCCTCACTGATATCCTCAAGAACGGGTGTCTCCGCATCCAGTGCCTTTACCAGTGTCATTTTGTTTTGTGTCAAGGTGCCGGTTTTGTCGGAGCAAATGACCGTTGCGCTGCCCAGTGTTTCCACCGCGGGCAATGTCTTGATAATAACATTCTTTTTGACCATCCGCTGAACGCCAATGGCCAGTACAACCGTTACAATGGCCGGTAAGCCTTCGGGTATGGCCGAAACCGCCAGTGACACTGCAATCATAAAGATTTCCATGGCGTTCATGCCGTCCATTATTCCAATGACAAAAATGATTGCACAGGCTGCCAGGGCCATAAAACCAAGGTATTTACCCAGCTGGGCCAGTTTGTGCTGAAGGGGTGTTTGGGTGTCGATGGCCGAATCCAGCAGATGGGCAATTTTGCCCATCTCGGTATCTGTGCCCGTTGCGGTGACCACAGCTTTGGCGTGGCCATAGGTAATGCTGCAGCCCGAATAAAGCATGTTTACCCGGTCACCCAACGGGGCGTTTTCCGCCACCACAGCAGCGGCATCCTTTTCAACGGGGACGGATTCTCCTGTCAGGGCGGATTCCTGGGATTGTAAACTGGCGGACAGAATAATTCTAGCGTCAGCGGGAACATAGTCACCGGCTTCCAAACTGATAATGTCACCGGGAACCAGGTGTGCCGCTTCGATAACGGTTTCTTTACCGTCGCGAATTACCCGCGCGTGGGGAGCAGAGAGATTTTGCAAAGCTTCCAGTGCTTTTTCCGCCTTGCTCTCCTGGATCACTCCTATTGTGGCGTTGATAACAACTATCAATAGGATCAAGGCAGGCTCGAAAAAACCTTCGGGTTCTCCCTCGTGGCAGGCAATTGCAAATGAGATTACCGCTGCCAGTATCAAGATGAGAATCATTACGTCCTTAAACTGCTCAAAGAAACGCTGTAAACTGGTTTTATTTTTTTTAGCCTTGAGTTTGTTTACACCGTATTTCGCCAGGCGCTTTGACGCCTCAGCAGAGTCCAAGCCCGTTTCCGGGCGTACTTGTAATTGATCCAGCACTTGGCTGTAATTTAAGCTATGCGGTGCCATGTTAATAGCTCCTTGCCCCCTTTGATATACACGTTGGTTGCATTGCATTTATATCAAGTTTAGATGTGTCAAGTTTTTATTTTTATGGTTTTATTGGTTTTAAATGGTCTAATTGTACAATTTAATTGTGAACTAAACAATGATTATTTAGCATTTTTTCAAAATAATTATTCTTTTAAACTAGCGAAAAAATGATTGAAATTTCACCAAGGTTAATTGTAACTGTAGGGTATAGACAGGTATTAGAGGTACTATGGTTCCATATAACAGGGTACCGGTGAAAATCAGCACCATTACAAAGTAGAATATTCTATTGTTATATCCTACCTTTCATGATTAAATTAATTAAGGGAAGATCTGTGGAACAAACAAATAGTGCGTTTACCGGGACTTGGGAACTTGATGGATAGTACAGGCTAGCAGCCTGTCTGAGTATTAACATAATCAAGGAAAATTAGATACTATTAGCAGGGCAATTGGTACAAGTTGTCGAAATATACAATATTATGATCAAAGGATATAAGCCATACAACCCAAATCAAATATATTTATTTCCGCCCGCGCCACAGGATTGGTTACCCAAGGAACATCTTGTTTATTTTATCAGTGATCTTGTTGACCACTTGGATCTAACGGTTATCCACAAGGTATACGAGAAAGGGATAAAAGGTCAACCACCGTATCATCCTGTTTTAATGACTAAGATTCTGTTTTATGCCTATTGCCG
>NZ_VNHM01000017.1 GCF_008124625.1 Desulfallas thermosapovorans DSM 6562 | reverse complement strand
CCGGTACTAATAGGTCGAGGGCTTGACCAGCAAAAGGCGGAGGTTGGAAATTGGAGGTTAGAAGTTGGAAAGACTACTAGCGCCAAGGATAATCCAACTAAAGTGAAAAAGCCTGGGCTTTAAAAAAACAAATCGCTGTGCAGTTTTGAAGGGATAAGGAGTTTGGTTATCCAATTTCCAATTTCTAAATTCAAACGTCTAATAAGTTTTCCGGTGACCATACTGGAGAGGATACACCCGTTCCCATCTCGAACACGGAAGTTAAGCTCTCTAAGGCCGATGGTACTTGGGCTTATGCCCCGGGAGAGTAGGTAGTTGCCGGAATTAATTTTAGTAAGCCTCCTGGTTTTAGACCAGGGGGCTTATATATTATCCAGCACCTAAGTGTTTGACACATTAACTTTTATGTAAGCGTTAATTAGAAAAGTATAAAATATAAAAAGCCCGTCACACATCCCCGCAGGGACGAAAGCGACGGGCTGCTTCCGCGTTGCCACCCTGGTTGACCCACCAACAGCTTATAAATGATTCTTCAGCCATGTATTGAAAATCCGGGGTATGGCTATGATAAATATGGTTTGTAAAATTTGTTATGTTACGAATAGAAAAGGATTGGTGGGTTACAAATGAAAATTGAAAATGATAGGCTTGCCAGGGGTTTAATTGCGGGATTAGCAGGCGGTGTAATTATGAACATCATTAACCTAACGTCATATTATCTTAATATTGCTGAGTTGCGCTTTTTAGATTGGGCGTCACTTGTAATATATGGTACCAAGCCTTATAGTGTGTTAGAGGCAATTTTTGCCCAAATGGCACAGCTTGTATTTGTAGGTTTGCTGGGGATAATCCTGGCTTATCTGATACCCGTTGTAACAAGTAAAAACTATCTTTTGCGCGGCTGGCTATACGGTGTGTTGATATGGTTTTCATTATATGGGCTGTCTTATTTATTCAAAATACAGGCAACCATTCCGCTGCGCCTTGACTCTGTGTTAACAGATCTGATAGCTGCTTCGGCCTTTGGGTTGGTGACGGTAGAAATATTATGGCGGCTTGACGTGGACCGGGTCAATAAAGCCTGATAAGCTGATTTATATGTTTAACGATTTTGGCCATCGTAGTGTTCAGACATGTTCACCACTTGTAAGTTATTATTGATTAGAACTGTCCCGGTAAAGGGGTAGGAGAGCAGGTCGTTGCCGGAGATAATTCCAAATAGACCTCTTTCGAAAAAATGAGAGAGGTTTGGAATGGCTTGGGCCATTCCAAAACCTCTTGGAGAACTGGTGTACTGCGATATGCGTAAAATTAGTCAGTTAAAATACGTTCCTCCCCTGTAATAGATGGGCTGTGGTAAATATGTGATCAATATCATAGCAATCAGCTATAATATACTTTAAAATATTAGTGAATAGCGACGTGCAGCTCCCGGCTAAAAGAGCTAAAAACAAATTGCCGAAAGAGGTTTTGATGATGAAAATAATTGTTTTAATAAAACAAGTACCGGGAACGGCAAATACCCGCATGGATCCAAAAACCGGGGTAATGATTCGTGACGCGGGCGAAACCATATTAAACCCGCTGGATGAACATGCCCTTGCTGAAGCTGTTGTAATCAAAAAAAGGAATCCCGGTGCCGAAGTTATCGCCCTCACCATGGGACCTCCATCCGCGCAAAAAGTGCTCAGGGAAGCTTGCGCCAGGGGCGCCGATAAAGGAATTCTACTTTCCCACAAAGCCTTTGGCGGCTCTGATACCGTGGCCACGTCCCGGGTTCTGGCGGCGGCCATTGGTAAAATTGGCGCATTTGATATTGTTCTGGCTGGAGAAAAAGCCACCGACGGGGAAACCGGGCAAACAGGCCCCATGACTGCGGCATTGCTGGATATTCCGGTGGTAACCTTTGTGCACCGGCTGGAAGTAAATGATAATCATATAAACGCCCGGCGTATCTTGGAGGAAGGCGTAGAAGAAGTTAGGGTCAAACTGCCGGCACTGGTGACAGTGGTTAAGGATATTAACAACCCCCCGCTGCCTACCTTAAGGGGCTACATAACGGCCAAAAAATTATCCTTTCCGGTATGGGGGCCTGCCGAGCTGGGGGTTGAAGAGAATACCCTGGGTCTAAAGGGTTCCCCCACACGGGTGGTAAAAGTATTTACCCCCAAGCTATCCAGGCAGACTACCTTTTATACTGCCGATACGGAAGAAAAGATGTCCGAAGCGGCCCAGACCATATTAACGGCACTCCAAAGCCGTGGTCTAATGGGAGAGGGGGATAGTTATGGAAGCTAATCCGAATGTAATGGTGCTGGCGGAAATACGCAACGGAAAAGTGCACGACTTGACCTGGGAAATGATCACCTGGGGGAGAAAACTTGCCGGTAAACTTGGCGTAAAGGTGGACTGTGCAGTGCTGGGTGCCCGGCAGGATGATTTTCAAAAGCTGGTTCACTGGGGGGCGGACCGGGTGCTGGTGGTAACCGGCGGTAAGCCGGACGGTTTTCTGGTCACCTCTGCGGCCCGCCTGCTGCTGGAAACTATCCGCGCCGAGCAGCCCGGCATAGTAATAGCACCGGCCACCACTTTTGGGAGAACGGTTATGCCCATCACGGCGGCAAGGCTGGCTACGGGTCTAACCGCTGACTGCACCGAGCTGGATATAGACCCTAAAGACAATTTGCTGTTGCAGACTCGACCGGCTATTGGCGGTAATATTATGGCCACCATTAAAACCGCCCGTACCAAGCCCCAGATGGCCACCGTCCGGCCCCGCTCCATAAAACCCGGCGTATATGACCGGTCAAGGAGGGGTGAGGTGATTACCAGGCAATATAACACCGGTGATAATTGGCAGGAGAAATTAGTATCCTTTGTACGCCATGAGGAAAAGGATATTAACCTGGAAAATGCCGATATTGTGGTTACGGGCGGTAAAGGGATGAAAAATAAAGAGAATTATCTACTGTTGGGGGAGCTGGCCGATTTGCTGGGTGCCGGCCTTGGCGCCACCAGGGTTGCCGTGGAAGCCGGTTGGGCCCCCTTTGCCCGCCAGATAGGGCTTACAGGTAAAACTGTGTCTCCCAAAGTATATATTGCGGCCGGGGTATCGGGCAAAATACAGCACCTGGCAGGTATGATTACCTCGGAATATGTCATTGCCATCAATGAAGATGTCGACTCACAAATTTTTAATGTGGCCGACCTTGGTATAATTGGCGATGCCCCCACGGTGATCGCTCATTTAATCCAGGCCGTTAAAGCCCAAAAGAAAACAAACGGGAGGCACGGTTAAAGTGGATGATAAATTTGCTCACATAGCCCCAAAGCTCACAGCTTTACTGGGCCGGCAAAATGTTACCTTGGATAAGGAAAGGATTGTGGCCAGGCCGGCTTCAAGTGAAGAAATAGCGGCTGTATTCAACCTGGCCAGGCAATCGGGTATGACCGCCTGTGCGGCCAAATACGCAGTGGGTCCCGGCACAGGGGCCGCCCGCCAGGAAGATATTTTAATATCTTTGGATAGAATGGACCAAATCCGCCTGGACCTTGACCAGCTTATTATTGCTGCCCAGCCCGGTGCTGAGGTGGATGAAATTATTGACACGGCTCGAGAGACAGGATATTTTTTCCCGGGTAGAAATTGCCAGCATAAACAGGCAACCGTTGGGGACAACGTGGCCGCTTGTTTTACCGAAGGCGAACCCGACTTTAAGTGCCTCACCGCCTGCCTGTGCGGCCTGGAACTGGTACTGGCCAGTGGTAATATAATAACCGTGGGCGAACGATCAGCCAGGGATTTGGATAATTACCAGCTTACCTATATTTTAGGGGGCTATAGGTATGAATACGCGGTGATCAGCGGCATTTACCTGAAACTGCTGCCCGGGCGCAGGGAACAGTACTGGCTGGTCATGAAGTACCGGGATATGGATATGGTTCCCGGCGTGTGGCCATTGCTATGGCAACAATACCGCCGGGAACTGGATGCCGTTGTTGCCGTGAAACTGGACAATTACCCGGAACTGGCGGACATAATGCGCCGATGGGCACCCGATCTTGCACCTGAATTTTATGAAACCGGTGGGCCACCACCGGCAACTTGCATGCTGGTGTCCATAAACTGCCCGCCGGGGGAGTTGGAGCTGGTTATGGAGATGCTTGCCGGTGGCGGGGGCAGCTTTGCTGATGCTGTAATAGCCGGGGACACGTATCAGAGGCAATTGATGACCAGTTTTTACGACACCTTACTGGAAAGTCTTGAAGCGGATCCCGAGTTATCACGCAGTAGTGTAGAGGAACAGAATCACCAGCAAATTGAAACCGGGCGGTTGGCCGCCGCATACTGGCTTAAAGACGCGGGCAAAGTGCGGTTATTTTATAGGGGCGAAAGACCATGAAGATATTATAAGTTGATTTTTAAAAAGACCTCCTGGTTTTGTGCCGGGGGGTTTTTAGTATGACTGTGTATAGCAGGATTTCACGGTTTTTGTTTTTAAAGAAAGCATCATACTTGATAAATTTTGTTTAATGATCATAACCCCTACTTTTAAGTATAATATCATTGTTATACTGACCGGTATTTTTATGGATAAAATCAATTGTAGTTTTGCAAAGTTTTCTGTGCGGTATATTCACACATATTAATTGGGGGATTAGAAGATGCATATAAAAAAAGTTCCGTATCCATAAACGATATTTTAAACAGTACTAGCAACTCCATTGTTGCCATAGACAGAGATGGTGTTATTATTTACTGCAATAAAATGGTTGCTGATTTTTTGGAACTTCCCGTAAATAGTATTATAGGCAGGCACGTAAAAGAGTTTTTTCCCGCCACCGGTATTCTCGATGTCCTGCGGGACGGTATACCGCAATTGGGTCGCAGGTTGAAACTTAAAGGCGGCACCTATATTACCAACCGTAATCCAATTAGGATAAATGGTGAAATTTTGGGGGCTGTAGCAGTTTTCCACGATATTACCAATTTACAAGTACTAATTAACGAGTTACATAGCGAAAACGAAAGGGTACGGGAACTTCAGGAAAGATTGCAGACTATTCTGGAGCTCTCCACCGACGGAGTTATAGCTGTAAATAAAAATTACATCATTACCATGGTTAACCAGGCTTTTGCCAGTTTGTTAAATAAAAAGGCTTCCGATTTAATTGGCAGGAATGTTTATGATTGCTATCCTAACCCACAATTCCCCCGGGTTATGGAAAAGGGAGTGCCCGAGTATGGATACATTATGAATGTAAACGGGCATGATATTGTGGCCAACCGGGTGCCAATAAAAAAAGGCGACGAAATTGTCGGTGCCCTGGGTGTGGTGGCTTTTAAAAATGTCAACGACCTTTATGCCCTGGCGAAAAAAGGTGGACAGGCTCCGGGAGGAGTTGGATTATTACGAGGGCGAGCTTGACCGTGTATACAAGGAGAGGTTTGGTTTAGATAAAATCATTGGTGAAAGTCCGGAAATCAAATTATTAAAAGAAACCACTGGACGGGCGGCTAAAACCAGTTCTACGGTACTTATAAGGGGCGAAAGTGCGGGACGCCAAAATAACCCAAATTTATGAGGGTACTAACCAGATTCAGCGCAAAGTGATAGCGAAAAACTTGCTTAAAGATTGATAAGTAAAATAAGCATTATAAAGGGGAGAAAAGAACGGTATGCAAATAAATAAAGTAATGGTAGTAGGAGCAGGGCAGATGGGTTCGGGCATTGCCCAGGTAGCTGCAGTTGCCGGGTTGGAAGTGTTACTCAACGATATTAAAGATGAGTTTGTCCAGCGCGGCCTGGGTATTATAGAAAAAAACCTGAGTAAAAACGTTAGCAAGGGAAAAATGGACGCGGCGGAAAAGGAAGCTATTTTAAACCGGATCAGCCCCTCCACCAGCCTTCAAGATGCTGCTGGCATTGATATTGTAATTGAAGCGGCTGTGGAAAACATGGAAATTAAGGGCAAGATATTTAAAGAATTGGATGAGATTACACCCAAGCATGCTATTTTAGCCACCAACACTTCTTCCTTGCCCATTACGGAAATTGCCGCCGTCAATGGTCGCCCGGAGAAGGTAATCGGGATGCATTTTATGAACCCGGTACCTGTGATGAAGCTTGTTGAAACAATTTCAGGTCTAAATATTTCTATAAGTTATTGCTGAATGTTTACTTTGTCAAAGGTTAATTGTATTGTCACAAGTTGAAATATAGCAATGTCGCGCAATTGACAAATTATATGTCCGCCAAGAGACTGAATTCTTGTCACCAATGCGACATAATTAATTTGAATTATCTGATATTTTCATCACAGTTATAAGAAATAATAATTATTGAGTATAGGGGTACGGGTATGGGAATAGCAATACAAATAAACGAAACGGAATTTACCGGCAATACTGTATACAAAGCGGACCCTGTACTAACCGGTGCGGAAAAAACCTTAATCAGGCAGGCCGGGACAGTGGTGCGTTATCCCAGGGGGCATGTATTATTTGCAGCCGGGGATATTGCAGACAGGGTATACCTGCTGGAAAGCGGGTGGGTAAAGATATACAGAATCTCAGCCGACGGCAAGCGGGTGAATGTGGGCAGTATGCGAAGCCCGGGGGAGCTTATGGGACTGGCAGAAACTCTGTTGGGCGTTGAACGCCTTTGCTTTGCCGGAGCGATTAGTAACGTGACCGTGGTGGTGCTAACTAAAAATAATTTTGAAAGGCTAATGGCCAAACACCCTTCCCTGGCCGTGAAGGTAGCCACGTTATTAGCCATCAGAATGCGGGAGGCCGAGGGTATCATCCATGAGATGGTATGCCACCAGGCTCCCAGCAGGCTTGCCCATATACTGATCAAGATGGCGGAGCGGATGGGCGAGCAAACCAAGAATGGTATTAAAATCAATCTCCAGTTAACCCACGAGGAACTGGCCAGTATGGTGGGGACATCCAGGCAAACAGTAACCTCTTTGTTAAATACCTTCAAAAATGAGAATAGCATAGTTTACGAGGGGAGAACGATTAAAATTATTAACCCGGACAAATTGGCCAGGTGGCTTGATTGTTAATCCAATGTACGCAAGCGGAACTCGCGCTTAAATTTTCGACTTCCCGTGTATTTGGTTAACATTATGGCATCACCGGCAGTGGATAAAACAGCTGGTCCCCGCCAAAGGCGGTGACCAGCTGCTCTTTTTGTCGTAGGCCATGTTATTGTTGGGGGTACTGCTGTTGCTGCTGCATTGGTGCATGGGAAATAAAGTTTTGCGGAGTATCAGGCAGTTGATACCAGCCCCGCTGAGACATGTAGGTATAAAGTTCGTAAGACATTTCAATGCAGTTGCGGGCCATGCTGGTTAACGCAGTGCGGATATGCGGCTCCGAGCATTCCAGAGCGGCCCGGGTGACTGTACTGGCACCGTGCTTGTGGAGCTGCAGTGCCCCTTCCGCGATGGCACGGTCGTTGAAACTAGCGGTGGTGGGCTGGGTGCCGGTTTGAGTTTGCATACCCATCCGGACATCTGTGTGGGTGGGCGTTGACATGCTCATCCCCTGGTTGCCGGTGGTGTACTGCATGGAGTAGGGCGCGGCACCGGTTTGCCCGGTAGTGTACTGTGGCGCAGTCCACTGGGTGCCGTAGGTGGCCGGTGCGGAGGCGGTGGTAGTCATGGTGCCGCTTGTTATGGACATGGTGGTGGGCATGGGGATATTGCTGGTGTCCAGCCCGTGGTTTTGCATCATTTGGGTCAGTCTCTGGAAACTGTCCAGGGCATGCCTTTGCTGGCGGTCCAGTATGGAACGCAGTTGCTGGTCCTGGCAGTTGCCCATGTAGAGATTGTAATGGTCAATCATGCTGGCGCTGCTGCGCAATACTTCACTGATTACCATTGCTTCGCGGGTTCCTGTTTTCATGGAATTCCTCCCTTTGCATAGTGATAGCATTGTCGCTGTTTATTATTCAGGTATTTGCCGGAAATTATGCAGGGAAGGGAGAAGTTCACTGTGAGAGCAGTGATTTCGGGCTATATTTTATATATTGAACTATTAAGATAATGTGGTTACTTTAATAAACTTTAAGCCTGACCCCGTTACGGGAGCCAGGCTTTTTAAGGGGTGCGGTGATTAACCGATACCCATCTTGATTTTTTTCTCTTGCTTTATACCCAGGCCGATGGAGGCTATTTTGCGCCGGACAAAGGCCAGCTGCATTTGCAGGGGCAGTTCCATGGGACAGTTGTCGTCACAGGCCATCAGACCCATGCAGCCGAAGGCACCTTCCTCGGAACCCACCACTTCAAAATATTCCTCAGGGGTGCGCTCGTCCCGGGGGTCTACCATGAACCTGGCCACCCGGTTGATGCCTGCTGCGCCCAGAAACTCGTCCCGGATATTGGCGGTGGCGCAGCCTGCTATGCAACAGCCGCACTCAATGCAGCGCTCCGCTTCATAAATTTCCAGGGCGATTTTGTTATCCATGCGTTCTTCCTCTTTCGTGGGGTCAAAGGTCTTACTGGTATGCACCCAGGATTCGGTCCTTATGGACAGGTGCCTGAACCAGGTGCCGGTGTCCACGGACAAATCACCGATCAATTTAAACACTGGCAGCGGGAACAATTTAATTGTCCGGGGCAGTGTACTGGTCAAGGTTTTACAGGCCAGCCGGGGACGACCGTTTATAATCATGGCGCATGAACCGCAAATGGCGGCCCGGCACACAAAATCAAACATCAATGACGGATCCTGTTCTTCCCGAATCATATTCAGGGCCACAAATATGGTCATGCCCGTGGTTTCCTTTAGTTTATACGTTTGCATACGCGGCTTGATTTCGGGTTTGGCAGGATTATAGCGAAATATTTCAAAGGTTAACTCACGATCAGCCATTATTTGCCTCCTTTTGATTGAGCCGAGGATTCGCCGTAACCGCGGTCTCCCGGTGGCAGTTCGGTGATCTTGACAGGCTCATATTTCAATTCGGGCAGATCCGCGCCGTCCGGCCAGTAAGCCAGGGTGCGCTTCAGCCAGTTGACGTCGTCCCGTTTGGGGTAATCCTCCCGGGCATGACTGCCGCGGCTTTCGGTACGCATCAGCGCGCCGTAGGCTATGCACAATGCCAGGCGTACCATACCGGGCATGCGCAGCGCTTGAGCCAGTTCCGGGTTGGGTCCTTCTCCGTTGGACCTTAAGCCAATCTTCAGTGAGCGATGGTATACTTCCCGCAGGTTGTCGACTGCTTTTTGCAGGTCTTTACCGTTGCGGAAAATGCCCACGTAATCCATCAGGTTCTTTTCCATGGCGTTGCGGACTTCGTAAACGTTTTCTTTGCCGTTCCAACCGTGCACCAGTGCTTTGATGCGGTTTTCCTGTTCTTTAACGGCGTCATCAACCAGTTTGTAATTATATGATATGGTGGCGTCCTTGGTGTACTCGGCCACCTTTTTACCGATAATCCGGCCGGCGGTAATGGTTTCAGCCAGGGAGTTGCCGCCCAGGCGGTTAAATCCGTGCAGGTCCCAGCAGGCCGCTTCGCCTGCGGCAAACAGGTTTTTAAGGCCATAGGCCGCGCCGTCTTTGTTGGTACGCACGCCGCCCATGCTGTAGTGCTGGGTGGGGCGCACGGGTATTAAATCTTTCACCGGGTCTACACCGGCAAAGTTGCGGGCAATGTTGGCGATTTCCCGCAGGTTGGTATTAATGTGCTGGGCGCCCAGGTGCCGGATGTCCAGCCACAGGTGCGGCCCGTAGGGGCTGTCTACACCATAGCCGGCCCGCATGTGTTGAGTCATGCGGCGGGATACCACGTCCCGGGAGGCCAGTTCCTTTTTCTTGGGCTCGTAATCGGGCATAAACCGGTATAAATTTTTATCCAGCAGGTAACCGCCGTCGCCCCGGGCACCCTCGGTGATCAATATCCATACCGGCACCATGCCCGTGGGGTGGAACTGCACGGCTTCCATGTTTCCCAGGGGTACAACGCCCGTGTTCAAGGCCACGAACATACCGTTACCTTCGTTGATTACCGCGTTGGTGGAGGCGCTGTACAGCCGTCCGTAGCCTCCGGTACAGATGACGGTTGTTTTGGCAATGTATACCCTTAAGTCACCGGTGCGGAGGCAGCGGGCCACCACGCCGATGCACTGTTCTCCATCGTGAATAAGGGAGATGGCCTCGGTACGGTCATGTACCGTAATGCCCAGTTTGAGCACCATGCTGTCCATGGTGTACTGCAGGGTATGGCCTGTGCCGTCGGCGGTATAACAAGTCCGCCATTTGGCGGTGCCGCCGAAGTCCCGGGCAGTGATTAAACCCTCTTTTTCCTTTTTCTCTTCAATCACCCGTCCGTCGGGCAGTTTACGCTGGCCCGCCACCACCCGGCTCCAGGGTACGCCCCAGATGGCCATCTCCCGCACCGCCAGGGGTGCGTTTTCCACGAATAGTCTGGCCACTTCCTGGTCACAGCCCCAGTCGGAACCTTTGACGGTGTCTGCAAAGTGTACGTCGGGGTTGTCGCCTTCACCCATGGCGCAGTTGCCCAGAGAGGCCTGCATACCGCCTTGAGCCGCGGTGCTGTGGGAACGTCGCGGCGGTACCAGGCTGAGCAATATTACGTCATGTCCATGCATAGCCGCTTCCACGGCAATTCTCTCACCGGCCAGGCCCGCACCTACGATTAGTACATCTGTGATATGGGTTTGGTATATGCTCATAGGGTACCTCCTAACTGGACAAAGACCACCATTGCCGCCAGTCCCAGAACAAGTATAACGGCGGTGATAGCTTTGGAGACATAGCTGATGGGTTTGCGGGGGAACCAGCCCCACTTGACGAATTGACGGTAAATGCCGAACCCGGCGTGGTATTCACCTACAAGAAGCAGCACCAGGTAGAACCACCAAAAGGCTTCCATACGCTGGGCGCTGGTGAAATCGCGAATGGGCCAGCCTGTCACCACTAACCAGACGTGGATACTGGCCAGCACCAAAATGGCCATGCCTGTGATGGCTTGGAAAACCCAGGTCCAGGTGTCGGTGTGGCGCAGCATTTTAGCATGCTGCCAGATAATGCGCTGTTCCTGCATCCGGGTGGGTATACGGCGTCCCGCGATAACAAAATGCATGAGGGCAACCACAACAACAAACGGGATGCCGATGTAGGAAAGATAATAAGTATCCAAAAATTCGGATAATGAATTAAATGTTTCCGGTGAGATCAAAATAGTGGCTACGAAAAGCATATGGGTCCATAAAAATCCCACCAAGATAAGCCCGCTGGCCAATTCAACCAGATCGAGGTATAAATCGGTTTTGTTGCTTTTAGACAGGGTTCTTTGTAGCAACAGCTTCTTCTCCTTTCTTGTTGGGGTTATAGCCGTTTTAGGCAATTGGGGCTTAGTTGTTTTTTTCCTATATATATCGCCTCCTTGGAATGATTTATTAATTGTTTGATTTTTTAATCAATCTAAAAATTTTAAATCAACCCGCATTTAAAAATTAGACAACTGGTCAGCAAAGTCCTTTAATTATAATAACTTTTATTTTGACTATAAGTTTGCCCGCGCTGACAATGGTATTGGTTTTCTTTTATAGCAATTTCCATGCCCGTATGGGGGCATTGGTATCTCTGGTTTGGTAAAATTCAATAGTTTATAATTTTTAATAATTAGAAACTATTTTTAAAAAAAATTTTAATTTTAAGTCAATTCGCCTGCTTGTTTCCATAAATTTCAACTAAGTAAAAATTCACTCTTTTTTAAAAACTTCAGGGGCTGAAATGGTTATAAAATATGGCTTTGAGGCTATTCGGCCTCATTACTATGAAGCCGGGACGGCATTTTTTGCAATGGTTTCCTGTAATGGTTTGGTCATAATTAGGATATTACTAAAGCAAGATTCAATAAAAAAAGCAGATTTTAATAAAGGAGGTACATGGATGAAAGCCACAGGCATTGTGAGGCGTATAGATGACCTTGGCAGGGTCGTCATTCCCAAAGAAATCAGGCGCACCATGCGAATCCGTGAAGGGGAACCACTGGAGATATATGTAGACCGGGATGGAGAAGTAATTTTAAAGAAATATTCCCCCATTAATGAATTGGGTGAGTTTGCCAAGGAGTATGCCGATTCGCTGCATGAGGCTCTGGGGCATGTGGTGTGTATCGCCGATCGAGACGAGATAATCGCTGTTTCGGGTGGCTTTAAAAAAGAGTTAATGAAAAAGCCCATCAGCGGTATGCTTGAAGATATCATAAACAACCGGCAGACCCAGATGGTGGAAGAGGAACACAGCTTTACCACCGATGACCGGACGATGTTTAAAAACAGTGTGGTTTCCCCCATTATAGCCAATGGCGATGCCATCGGTGCTGTGATTATCACCTCCAGCGGCGATGAGCGTATGGGCGATTTAGAGAAAAAGCTCTCTGAGACTGCGGCCTCATTTTTAGCCAAACAGATGGAAGAATAACGCCTCTTGGGGGGGCGTTTTTTTTTGGCATTACCTTACAAACTTTTACTCTCAAATATGCTGCCAGTTAAAAATTACCAGAATAATTTATTTTAAAAGGGGCACATTATTAGCGTAAGGTTCGTAATGGCCGAGCCAAGATTGTTACAGGGTCACAAAGGCTCTGTAACAGTCGGCCAAAGATTAATACCGGGTCGTGGAAGGCTCGGTATTAGCCGGCGGGCAGATCGGTAATTGTTGCGGCAGGCTATATGATAATCCTAAAGATTATCATATGGTCGTAAGGGATGGTTACCGGTCGAGCTAAGATGATTATGGGTGCCGAATATTATAGCTTTGGGTTTGTTTTTGGGTTTGCAGCAGTCGAGAGATTGTTGCAGGCTCATCAGGTATCCATAATGGTCGAGCAAAGATCATTATGGGTGTCGTAATGGTTCATGGCAGCCGAAAGGTTGTCGTGGGCTACGTAGATACTCATGGTGGTTGTAGCGAAGGTCATTACGGGCTTGACAAGAAATCTCCTTCCTCTGTCGGGGGAAGGAGATTTCATTTTTTAAGTGCCGGTCAATAACCGGCACCATCACTATTTTTAAGAAATTTTAAGCCTGACCCTGCTATATACCTCCAGGGTGTCGGAGGCAATCTGCTGCCAGTTAAATTTAACCGCTACATTGCGCCTGGCTCGCCTGGTAAAGTGACGTGCCAACTCGGGATTATTGAGCAATTCGGCAATATAATGGGCCAGCATGGCGGGGTCGCCGGGCGGCGCGCAGTACCCGTCTATGCCGTGCTCAATGATATCCCGCAGTCCCCCGGTATCGGAAACCACCACCGGTATACCTGCGGCCATAGCCTCCAGGGCCACGATACCGAAAGGTTCGTAAAGACTGGGAAATACGGCTACGTCTGACCGGCCCAGCAGCTTGTTGCGGTCATGGTCATTGACAAACCCGTTAAAGTGCACCTGTCCGGCTACGCCCAAATCCCGGGCTAGTTTCGCCAGCTCCGATTGATACGGCCCTTTACCGGCGATGTGCAGTTTTACCGGTCCTGCTTGTTGTAATATTAAAGGCAGCGCTTTGATCAGCACCTGCACGCCCTTTTCCGGTACCAGCCGGCCCAGAAAAACAATACTTTTTTCCTCGCCGGGTGACTTTTTCTCCCGGTCCGGTGATATGCTATCGATATCTACTCCATTGGGAATAATGTTAATCTTATCAGCGGGCTGGTTGAATAAACGGGCTATCTCCCGGCCCATATACCGGCTGCAGCCGATAATTAAATCGGCCCGGTTGGCCAGTTCTTGTTCCAGGCTATGGATATGTCTTTGTAAATCGGTATAAAGCCCCTGGTTTCGCCCGTGCTCGGTGGCGTGGATGGTGGCTACCAGGGGTAGCGCCATTTGGTCACAGATTTTACCGGCCGCATCGCCCACCAGCCAATCATGGGCGTGCACCAGATCAAAGGTGCCGAACACCTCCGCCAGCTTGCCGGACCGTTCAACCATGGCGGTATTCAATTGTCCTACCCATTCCATAAAATTTTGGGCGGTAAGCCGGTCGGGGTGGATACGGTGAACGTGCACACCCCGTTCCAGGCTGTATATACCTCTGTCCGAAACCGGGCAGGTGATGACGTGAACTTCATCCCCCAGGGCGGCCAGGGCGCAGGATAGGTCATGGACGTGCCTGGCCAGCCCACCCACTGTTTTGGGAGGGTACTCCCACGACAACATTAAAATACGGTATCCCGAACGGGCGGTTGCGGGACGACGGGCTGTGGTGTGGCTGCGGTAAATATGGTAATCAATATCGGGCAGAAACTTGGAGCGGGTTTCGATAGCCTCCAGTATTTCAGGGTCGATATTACTGCTTTCCAACATTTGAGCCAGTATATTAAACCGTCCGATATGGTTCTTAAACCTCCGTACGGCGTATTCCACCGCCGTATTCGAATGGATAATAAATGGCCAGTCGCTGCTCTGGGCCAATAACAATTCCCGGGCGGCCTGGTTTAAACACCTGGCAGTCAAGTCTTTCGCTTTGGGGTGGCTGTCGGCCAGCTCAGTCATTTTGTCCTCGGCCCGGTGCAGGTGCTTGTAGAGCCAGTCGTTGGAAGGGTTGAGCCAGAATTCATTGTATCCCCCTGCACCCCAACTGCACATGGGTATGTCAACCGCCTGGTTATCCGGGTATTCTAACAAGTATTCGGCGGGGGTGACCATATGCAATATATCGCAGGCAGCTATTTCCCGGCAAAGAAAATTCAGCCAGGCCGGACCCTCGTACCACCAGTGCCCGAACAGTTCTGCGTCATAGGGCGCCACAACCAGTGGATGGCGATCCATGTGGCAAGCCGCCTGTTCTATTTGCCGGCAACGCTGGTGTAAAAAGTCCTCGGCATGACGGGCAGCCCGTTCCCGGGCCATGGCGGGCAAATATGGCTCCTTATGCTGGCCGTTGCCTGTAATACGGTGGTATTTAAAGCCGGTATCCACCCGGATGTTGTTCCCGGGTAGAAATGGCCCGATATAAGAAAGATCCAGGTCGTAGCCGATATCCCGGTAAAACTCCCTGTACCAGGGATCGCCCGGGTACCCGCTGTGCCGGTCCCATACCTGCCGGGATGAATCGGGGTCCCGGCCAAAGGCGGCCACCCCGGCGCGGGTGCAAACCGGTGCATAAGTACCATACAGCGGTGCCGGTCTGCTGTGGGTGATACCGTGGGTGTCCACAAAAAAGTAACTAATCCGGTATTCCTTTAACACCTCGTCCAGACCCGGTGTGTAAGCGCATTCGGGCAGCCATATACCGGCCGGTGGTTGGTCAAAATACCTGGTGTATAACTGCAGGGCGGTTTGGATTTGCGCCTGCCAGCTGGACCGGCTCGCCATCAACGGTAAAAATCCATGGGTGGCGCAGGTGGTGATTATTTCCAAAAAGCCTTCTTCCTGTAGCTGTTTCAGCGGTTTAATCAGGTTATATGAATACTGTTCATACTGTTCTTTAATCTTAACCAGTGTTTCCAGGTAAAAACCGGCTAGGTGCCTGTAATGCGGGTCATTTTGGAGGCGTTTTTGCTCCAGTTCGGCCAGTTTAATGGATTTATGCAGGTGTTTCAGGTAACGTTCCTGTAAGAGCTCATCGTCCAACATAGTGATTAAGGTCGGGGACAGGGAAAGGGTGAGGCGAAAATTTACCCCATCCCTTTGTAACGAATCAAAGACATTTAAAAGTGGTAAGTAACACTCTGTCAGCGCCTCAAACAGCCATCTTTCTTCCAGCATTTCGGGTACTTCCGGGTGACGCACGTAGGGGAGATGACCGTGCAGCACCAGGGCCAGATAACCTTTGTTCACGCCGCTCCTCCCATCTAAGATACTTCCTTTATGCCCATGTAAAAGGACATTTGCTGTATTAATTCATCAACCGAACCCACTGGCCGGTTGGCGTGGAGGGTGGGTTTTTCTGAAATATGATTTACGGGCTGCCATTTAACATTGCTTGGTACGGCCAGCGGTGTTGCCGGTGGCATGCTTATGGTGTTGGATCTGAGGATACTGAAAAAAACGTGGTTTTGCTCCCAGCCTATTTCCGCCTGGTATTGGCGTCCGCTTTGTAATTCATTAAAATACCAGTTATCCGTAAATGCCGGCAGTACTATACTTTTTACCAGCCGGGGTTGCTCAAAATGCTGCTGCTGGGCGGGAATTTCAAATAGACGCAGTGATGGCCGGTTACCCTGCAAAGCTTTGCACTGGCTAAAGGCCAGTTCCCAGTATAAATAAGCGGTTGTGGGGTTGACCACCATAAAAACAATTTTATTTTCATCGTACCAACGGGGTAATTCCATCCTATCAATGATAATTGACATAAACAATCACCTTCTAAGTAGGAAATCATTCACTTAATTATAACAGAAATATTTATTAATAGTACCATAATATGTTAAGATTGTGCAAATTAACGTAACTTGTGTTAAGATTGTATAAAACACCAATATTGCCAAACAACCGTATTATAATTCCAGTTTGATTATTTAATTTATGAGATTGGGGGTATGAAAAATGTTTGCCTTTCGCACTGTTACGGTTATCCCCCGTTTACCCCGGGAGATTAACCGCCTAAGGGAATTGGCCTATAACCTTTATTTTAGCTGGAATGATTGCGCCGTTGCCTTATTTAAATCCATTAATCCTGATTTATGGGAGGAGGTCTACCATAACCCGGTACAATTTTTGTTACAGGTGGATGAATCCGATTTGAAAAGGGCGGCCGCCAGTGAAAATTTTTTAAGCCAGTACAGGCAAGCAATTGACTCATTCGACATTTATATGCAGCAGGAAACCTGGTATGATAAAAATAAAGTAAAATTTAGCGGTGCCGGGCAAAACCAGCAAGATGGTTTGATTGCCTATTTTTCGGCTGAATTCGGCTTGCATGAATCATACCCCACATATTCCGGTGGTCTGGGACTATTAGCCGGGGATCACTGCAAAGCAGCCAGTGATCTGGGGCTTCCCTTTGTGGGGGTAGGGTTGCTTTATAAACATGGTTATTTCACCCAGTTAATTAACCAGGAAGGACGCCAGGAAGCCCATTACCGCTATCAAAACTTCAGTGCATTGCCCATTACTCCAGCCCTGGACGGCAGCGGCCGGGAGTTGTTGGTGGCGGTGGAATTACCGGGGCGGCAAGTGCATGCCCGGGTATGGCAAATTCAAGTGGGTAGAGTTACCATTTACTTTTTAGACGCTGATTTGCCCGTTAACAGCCGCGAGGACCGGGAACTCACGGGACAGTTGTATGGGGGCGACCAGGAGACGCGCATCGGTCAGGAGATTCTTCTGGGCATGGGTGGCGTACGGGCGCTCAGGGCACTGGGATATGCACCTACGGTGTGGCACATCAACGAGGGGCATGCCGCCTTTTTGCTGGTGGAACGGCTGCGGGAGTTCGTTGAAGATAAGGGATTGCCGGTGGGGGCGGCCCTGGAGGCATTACGGGCGGACACCTTGTTTACCACCCATACCCCGGTACCCGCCGGGCATGATATCTTCAACCCGGAAATGATTGATCGCTATTTTGGATATTTGTATCCCAGGCTGGGCCTTAACAGGGAGCAATTTTTGCAATTGGCCCATGACCAGGACCGCGGCGGGTTCAATATGACTTTGCTGGCCCTGAAACAGTGCGGGTTTTGCAACGGGGTCAGTCGCCTGCACGGCGAGGTAACCCGTTCCATGTTTCATACCCTTTACCCTGATATTCCCCTGGAAGAAGTTCCCATTGGGCATGTGACAAACGGTGTGCATACCCTGACCTGGCTGGCTCCGGAGATGCGCAAACTGTTTAACAAATACCTTGGTGAGTCATGGAGAAGATGTGTCTCGGATCTCCCCGATTGGGAACGGGTGGAGAACATACCCGGCCGGGAGTTGTGGGAGGTACATATGAGCCTTAAAGAGAAAATGGTGCAATTTGCCCGCCGCCACCTGGTTCAACAGCGGGTGCGTAACCATGAAACACTGGACCGGATAAAGGAAGTGGAAAATTACCTGCGTCCCGAGGTACTGACCATTGGTTTTGCCCGGCGGTTTGCCACTTATAAGCGGGCCGGGCTACTTTTCAGAGATAAAGACAGGCTTGCCGCGCTGGTTAATGACCAAAAGCGACCGGTGCAGTTTATTTTTGCCGGCAAAGCTCACCCTGCGGATAAGCCGGGCCAGGAACTAATCAAATTAATTAATGATGTGGCCGCTGATGAGCGCTTCAGGGGTAAGGTCGTGTTCCTGGAAAACTATGATATCAATATTTCCCGCTATTTGCTGCAGGGGGTGGATGTGTGGCTGAATACCCCCCGCCGCCCGCTGGAAGCCAGCGGCACCAGCGGCATGAAAGCAGCCGTCAATGGCGTGCTGAATTGCAGCGTGCTGGACGGCTGGTGGCCCGAGGCTTATAATGGGAGAAACGGCTTTGCCGTGGGCGAGGACTGGGATTTTCCCAGCGATGATGCCCGGGATCAGCATGATTACTATTCGTTGTTTGCGCTACTGGAAAAGGTGATTATACCGGCTTATTATGAGCAAACGGTGGGGGTGCCCAGGAAATGGGCGGAGTGGATGAAAGAGTCCATTAAAACCATCACCCCTTACTTCAGTACCCAGCGAATGGTGTTGGAGTACACGCAAAAATATTACCTGAAGGCCCACGAAAGAAGCCGGTTACTTAGTTCCCGCAGTTACCAGGTGTGCCATGACCTGTACCGGTTGAAAAATTTTCTGCGGGAAAACTGGCATCATGTGAAAATTTCCGGTGTGGAAACCAGCGGTGCCGAAAGCATGCATCCCGAAGAAAAGCTTACCGTGCGGGCCACCGTGGAACTGGGTCCGGTGCCCCGGGACAACGTGTGTGTGGAAATTGTGTATGGTGAGGTGGCTGTGCGTGGCCTAAAAGGGATTAAAGCAATCCCTTTGTCTGAGGCAAGTGTCGCCGGAGAGACGGACCGGGTTGTATACGCCGGAGACATCAGCCTGCCCCAGGGCACCTTTGGCTATACGGTGCGGGTGCGCCCCCACAGCCCCCATTTCGCCCACCATTTCGAACTGCCGCTGGTATGCTGGACATCGTCGTTGTAGAAAAGCAAGGGGAAGTACTTATAAAATCGCAAAACCACCGGTCCATGTTATGCAAGAGAGCGCTGTCCCAGCTTTGCCCGGGGCCGGTGGTCATGCCATTTTACAGCACATTTTATATTAACATCAGGGGTAGATATGAAAGAAAAAGCATTGCTGCAATTATATAATCGTATCACCGGTTGCCAGTGCCCGTGCCCCGGGGAAAGGACGGGGGCCGGGCTGGTTTGGGATCGCGGCTATCCGGGTTCCCGTATTGTTTTTTTGGGCGAGGCACCGGGGGGCGAAGAAATCAAGCAGGGCCTGCCCTTTGTCGGCCAGGCCGGCCATAATTTGGCCGGTCACCTTGGTTTGGCCGGTCTGGAGCGCCGGGACGTGTTTATTACCAATACGGTAAAATGCCGCCCCACAAAAAATAACGGGCGGGCCAATCGAAGGCCTGTGGCCTGTGAAGTAAAACACTGCGCCCGCTGGTTGGATGAGGAGCTGGCCATACTATCACCCCGGGTGATTGTCACCCTGGGTGATGTAGCCCTGAAAAGACTGGGCGGTAGTGATATGCGGGTAGGAAACTGCCACGGGCAGCCCTTTGAGCTGGAAAAATACACTGTTTTTCCCATGTACCACCCGGCGGCGTCGATTTATCGCCGGGCTTTAATTGAGGTCATCGAGAATGATTTTAAAAAACTGGGCGCCTGGCTGCGACAAAAGCGATAAAGCTGCAAGGATTCCTTCAAAGCTTCAATGATATAATCCCGTCTATTGTAAATATGAAGTTAGTATGTATACCGGCGTGCCCTTGCACTTCATTCAAAAGATAAAACACGCCTGCCCGCCAGCCGGTCATGAATGTGCTCAAATATCAATCCCACCATAAACCACAGCGGGGCCATATCCAGGCGGATCAGGCCTGCCACCTGCCATCCATCCTTATATATCCACGGGCTGGTGCCGACAATGGCGCGGATCAGCCCGCCCGTGGCTAGTTCCACTGTCCAGATGACCAGTACCCAGATCATCCCTCTCAGATACCAGTGCAGCGGGCGCATAGCATTGTGCAGCGGTTCCAGGAACACCGCCAGCCCGTAAATGGGCAGCATCCACAAATAAGTGTGGGCTGTCAAACGGACATTACCATTTAATCCGGACATGAAACCGGTAAAGATTATCTCCATATTCCAGCCCAGTAGGCCATAAATAACAAACCTGGTCCACATGGTAATATTTTGCGCGCTTTTCCTCTTAATATGTAAAAAAATAAAATATGGCGGAGCAGGAAAATAAATACCAATATTGAATGCCTTTTATTATTGTGATTTTACGTAAAAGGGGGTGTGCGCGTTGAAATATGTCATCATCGGTGGCAGTGCGGCGGGATTAACAGCCGCTGAAACACTACGGGCCAATGATAGCGAGGCATCCATTACTATTGTTACGGACGAGCCCGAATCCGGGTATGCCCGGTGTTTAATACCGGATGTACTGGCCGGTGCCAAAGAACTTGCCGGTATTACCTGGCGAGCGCCGGGTTTTGGCCGGAAAAACAATTTTTCCATTATTAAAGATACCCGGGTGGTGAGCCTGGAACCGGCGCAAAGGCAAGTTTTACTGCATGATGGACGGGCCATTGGCTATGACAGGCTTTTGGTGGCCACCGGGGCCGTTCCCGTGGCACCAACCGGGTCGGGTACCGGTGTTGAGGGCATATTTACCTTGCGTACTTACCGGCAGGCCCGGGCTATTGGTGAGGCGGCGGACAAGGGTAAACAAGCGGTGGTCGTCGGGGGCGGCCTGGTGGGGCTAAAGGCTGCAGTCGCCCTGCGCAAGCGGGGTGTGCAGCGGGTGACGTTGCTGGTTGAAAGCCCGCACCTTTTGGTGCGTCAATTGGATGAAGAAAGCGCCGCCATGCTGGAGCGGGAGTTAAATAATCAGGGTATTAACTGCATTTTTGGGGCCAGGCCGGCGGAGTATGTAAAGAATCCAGGTAAAGGCAGTTTGCGGTCGATAATACTGGTTGACGGGAGTGAAATACCTGCGGATTTAGTTGTGGTGGGTAAGGGAGTGCTGCCCAATATTACCCTTGTACGCAATGCGGGGGGCATGGTGGGTAAAGGGATCAAGGTTGACGAGCATATGCAAACCACTCTGCCCGGTGTTTTTGCTGCGGGGGACTGCATTGAGGTTAACGACCTCCTGACAGGCCGGCCTGTCCCTTCGGGGCTGTGGCCTTTGGCTGTGGAGCAGGGGCGCTGTGCAGCATTCAATATGCTGGGCAAGCCCCGGGTTTACCCGCCACCGGTTACCCGCCTCAATGCCACCCAGTTCGGCGGCCTGCCGCTGGTTTCGGTGGGGCAGGTGCGTATTGACGGCAAGGCTGCGGAATATACGGTACATGTATCCCGTACCTTACATTATTATCGCAAACTGGTTTTTAAACAAGACCGCTTGGTTGGCTTTATCATGCTGGGCAATATAGACCGGGCCGGCGTGTATACAGCTCTGGTCAAAAAAGGGATCCCGGTGTCCCAAACCCTTAAACAAAAGTTGCAGGACGGAACTGTATGTGTTTGGGATTTATTAACCAGCTGATTAAGTATATAGCGATCCACAAAGGGGGTGTCGGTCTTATGGAGGTATTGGTAAATATGGAACGCTGTTTGGGCTGCCGTTCCTGTGAGTTAGCCTGTGCAGTGGCGCATTCCGAGAGCAAAACACTGCTGGGGGCGCTGGGTGAAGACATAAAACCCCTTAAGCGTATTTTTGTGCACCAGGTGGGGGAGAAAAAAATACCTTTGAACTGTCGCCATTGCCAGGAAGCCCCGTGCATAGATGCCTGTATTACCGGGGCTATGCATCGCACGCCGGAAGGTGTGGTAACCAACGAGGGAGGCGCTGCTCCCTGTAACGGCTGCTGGATGTGTGTAATGGTCTGTCCTTACGGAGTTATCCGGAGCCGGGCAGCCGGCCGGGTGGCGGTTAAATGCGACCGGGGCTGCTTGGATGTTAACGGGATCCCGGCCTGTGTACGGGCTTGTCCCACCAAAGCGCTGGAGTTTACTGTGGCGGACGATTTCAGCCGGCGTAGAAGGCAGCAGTATTTGCAGACCGTTTTATAAATAGCCGGTAAAAATGATTTAACTTAGGGAATTGAGGAGGGATTTAAATTGTCCGAAAAAAGTGTGGACAAGGCCACCTTGAAAATGATAAAAAAGGCCGGCGATGATAATGTAAAACTGGCCTGGGACCGGTTGGTGGCTCAGCAACCCCAGTGCGGGTTTGGTCAACTGGGGGTTTGTTGTCGCAATTGCAACATGGGTCCATGCCGTATTGATCCCTTTGGTGACGGCCCGGATACCGGGGTATGCGGTGCTGACGCCGACACCATTGTAGCCCGCAATTTGTTGAGGGCTATTGCTGCCGGGGCCGCCGCCCATTCCGATCACGGGCGGGGTATTGCCGCCACCCTTTACGCATCGGCCAGGGGAGAAGCCCGTGATTACCCCATCAAGGATGAAGCCAAGTTAAAGGCTGTGGCCACTGAATTCGGTATTGTTGTGGAGGGCCGTTCCGTCCAGGAAATCGCCCTGGAACTGGCCGGGGCGGTGCTGGAGGAGTTCGGTACCAAAAAGGGGTCGCTGCAATTCATTAACCGCGCTCCCGTCCAAAGGAGAGAGCTTTGGGACAAGCTGGGCATAACACCGCGGGGTATTGACCGGGAAGTGGTGGAGAGTATGCACCGCACCCATATGGGGGTGGATAATGACTATACCAGCTTGATTTTGCAAGGTTTGCGAACAGCGTTGAGTGACGGCTGGGGAGGGTCCTGCATTGCTACTGAATTATCCGATATTTTATTTGGCACACCCCAGCCGGTAAAGGGCGTTTGTAATCTGGGTGTTTTAATGGAAGACCAGGTGAATATCATATTGCACGGCCACGAGCCCACCCTTTCCGACATTATCGTCTTTGCCGCCAGGGATGAAGAACTGCTGGCCGAAGCCAGGCAAAGAGGGGCCAGCGGCATCAATGTCTGCGGCATGTGCTGCACGGGCAATGAAGTACTTATGCGCCACGGTGTACCGCTGGCGGGCAACTTTTTGCAGCAGGAACTGGCCATTGTTACCGGTGCTGTCGAAGCAGTGATTGTGGATGTTCAGTGCATCATGCCTTCTCTGCCCCAAATTGCCGGCTGTTACCATACCAAAGTAATATCCACTTCACCCAAGGCTAAATTCCCGGGCGCTTTGCATGTTCCCTTTGACGAGCATAATGCCATGGAGGTGGCGAAAAAAATACTCCGCCTGGCCGTGGAAAACTATTCCAACCGCCGCCGGGAAAAGGTCAGTATTCCCTCGGACCGGATGGAATATATGGCCGGCTTTAGCGTGGAGGCCCTGTTGGCGGCGCTGGGCGGCACCTTAAGTCCCCTTATTGATGCTTTAAAGTCCGGTTCCGTTAAAGGTATTGCCGGCGTGGTGGGTTGCAATAATCCTAAGTACCGGCAGGATTACAGTCATTTAACCTTTATTCGTGAACTGATTAAGAACGATATCCTGGTGGTGGCCACAGGTTGTGCCGCCATCGCCTGTGCCAAGGACGGTATGCTGCTGCCCGGGGCTGCGGATGAGGCCGGAGAGGGATTAAAGGCTGTTTGTAAAGGCTTAAATGTACCTCCGGTACTGCATATGGGTTCTTGTGTGGATATAAGCCGCATTTTAACCGTTGCGGCGGCTATAGCCAATGCTTTGGGTGTTGATATCGCCGATTTGCCACTGGTTGGTGCGGCCCCGGAGTGGATGTCCGAAAAGGCGGTCTCCATAGGAGCGTACGTGATCGGCTCCGGTATTTTCACTATACTGGGTACTGTACCGCCCGTACTGGGTAGTAAAAATGTTGCTGCATTGCTTACCAGTGGCGCAGATGAAGTGATCGGTGCCAAATTTGCTGTGGAGGAAGATCCCGTTGCCGCCGCGGAGTTGGCTGTCAAACACATAGCCGGTAAAAGGGTGTCCCTTGGTTTAAAGGCTTAATGACAAATGAAAAAGCGACAAGCCTCCAGCAGGTCTTGTCGCTTTTTCACTAGTAGTGTTATTGCTGTCCTTCGGTTCTAACTGTGGGCCTGAACATGTCCAGGGCCCCCAGTAATATATGGGCCAGGCCGAAACCCAGGATTCCGGCCCCCCAGTTGCCTCCCACGTACCAACCAATCAAAGAAACAATAACCCCCAAACCGATAACGATCCAACTGGTTGAAACACCCTGCAATAGTAACGCCTCCTGTAATATTAAATTTGTCCGATAATTAATTTATTGCCTGGGGGAGTCTATTTTATACATCATTACATGGGATATTTTACTTGGAAGCCGGAGTTTAACCCTTTAACACCGGTGTAGCATATATAAATTTTTTATGATATTTTTTGTAAATTTTCAGTTTGTTTCTGTCGCTTGTTTATTAACTCCTCAGAATAATCCGTGGAGATCAGATATAAATTGACCCATAGTTCATGTTCGTTATTTTTTCCGTCCAGTTCATTAGCCAGTATCTTAAACTTTTTTTCCACCCGGTCTTTAAATGCGGAAAATTCCACCAGTAAATCAACAACTTCACGCTGACTGTAAGAGGCGCCCTCCTTTATAATCTTCGCCAAAACTTACCACCCCCTGAAAATACCCTTTTCCATATTATAAACCAACAGGTAAAATATGTTAACGGGGGATATTTGTCTATTTATACAGTATAAGGTTGAAGAAAATCTCAATATTTTGGAGCATAAAAACCCGAAGCGCCACAAGGGAGCTTCGGGTTTTGGTGAATCGACCTAAACCATTTATGTTCTTTGGCCACTGGTTAGCCGCAAAACAGGTTTGGATTAAAACGCAGGTGCGATTATGCCTGGCAATTAAAAACCGGAATAAATATTAGATGTTGTGGAAAACTGGTTGTTCAGGTTGGATAAGTTTTGGTTCATCCGGTTAGCCAGTGCTTGCTGGGCTTGCTGGCTGATTTGCTGGTTTTCCGCAAAGCTTTGGTTTTGCTGCTGGCCGCCGTATCCGTAACCCTGGGTGTAACTGTAAGACATCATATTGGGTGAGACATAACCCCCGCCAAAGGACTGGTTAAAGCTTTGGGCGTAACCCGATTGAACAGGTGCATAGCTACCTGTGTACTGGGTACCAAAGCGTTGCTGCTGAAAAGGCGTGCTGGATATATAGTTCGGCTGGTAATGCTGGTTTTGGCTGTACGCACCGGTGGTGAACTGGTTGCCGAAGGTGCCGAACTGTTGGCTATAGCCGCCGGTACCCAGCGGAGTAAAGCTTTGTGCCAGGGACTGGCTGGCCTGTTGGGCCGCATTGCTAACGCTGTTCAGGTCGTTGTTAATCTGGCCGCAAATCTGCTGAATTCTTTGTAATTGCTGGGTAGCATTTGCCTCTTGTTGCTGCAGGCGCTGCAACTGGGCTGCGTTGTTCTGTTCAAATTGTTGTAGTTGGGAAGTCATTTGGGAAATACTGTTGACTTCCTGGCGCAATCTCTGGATTTGTTGCTGCAGTTGATAAAATTGATCCATTGACTTACCCCCTTGGAATTGTTTTGGTTAAAATCTTTCAGGCATATTATGTGCCAAAAATCTACTAATATTTAAGGAATTTAATGGAATCAAATTTGGCCCATTAATTTTTGCTGACCCCATTTAAAAGCGGCCAATCCGTCGGGCTCAGTATAAAGCCCTTAACCAAGGGGGAGGTGGCGGCGTAATGGAGACTGTGATTGAGCACCAACCACGGTACGTCCCGGTTGATAACCTGCTGTGCGGCGCGATAAATTTGCTGCCGCATCTCCGGGTCGTTGGTATGGCGACCGCTCACCAGCAATGTTTCCAACTCTTCATTGTGATAACGGGTAATATTTAACCCGCTCTTTACCTGGTTTGCCGCCAGCAGGGTATATAAAAAGTTATCCGGGTCACCATTGTCGCTGATCCATCCGTACAAAAAAGCATCCCCTTCCCGGCGGCTCAGGGCCTGCTTGAATTGCTGCCAGGGATATGATCGTACCTGTACTGAAATACCGTGCCCGGCCAGCGACCGGGCCAGTGCTTCGGCTAAAACCTTACCGCCTCCGGGGGCGTAGGGTCGCTCCTGCTCGTAAGTAATCAAATCAAAGGATAATCCTTTGTCATAGCCGGCCTCCTTTAACAGCCGGGCACACTTATCGGGTGCATAGTCAATCTGGGTTATTCCCTTATCATAACCAAGTACCGTTGGCGGTAGTGGTCCATGGGCGGGTCGCGTTTCCTGGGGCCAGAGTTCCTCCAGGATTTCCCGGTAATTCAGTGCTGCTGCCACCGCCTGGCGCACGCCGGGCTCGTTAAATGGGCGGCGATCAGTGTAAAAGCCCAGATAACCGATATCCAGCCCGGTGGCCCGCAGCACCGGGTATCCCTTAAAACGTAACCGGGCTGTTTGGGCAAAGGTTAAATCCAGAGCTATGTCAACCTGACCGCTTAATAGTTGTTGCACTCTTTGATCAGCCTTGGGTATGGTTAAAAACAATATTTCCCCCCGGGCTGGCCCGGCCCAGTAATCTGGATTGGCCTGCAGAACCAGGCCGCCGTTTTTTTCCCCGGCATAAATGAACGGGCCGGTGCCCGCCGGGTGGGCCCCCAATTTGCCGCTTTGCAGGCGTGGTGCCGCCGGGCTGACCACCGGTGCCGCCATGGGCATGGCCAGGTTATTTAAAAAGGCGGCGTAGGGATATTTCAGATGAAACTCGATGGTATGCCGGTCAATTACCTTTACCTTGTCCAGCGGGGCGTACACAAAGCCGGCATAGGCTGTGTTTTTGGTTGATTTACCGGTTAATTGCCTCTGCACGCTGTATTGAACTGCCCGGGCGTCCAGTGGGGTGCCGTCGTGGAAACTAACGTTTCGCCGCAAGTCAAAGGTATAGATTAACCCGTCTTCGGAAACCTTCCACGATTGGGCCAGGCAGGGTTCAATTTTGGTCGTGCCCGGCTTAAATCTTACCAACCCTTCATAAATGTTGGCTATAACCCGAATTGATCCGGTATCAGCGGCGGCTGCCGGATCCAATGTGGACACAGTGTATTTCTGGGCGATAATTATGCTTGTACCGCCGGTGCCGGTGGTGCTGTTGTTGCCGGTGCGGCCCGTGGTCAGCCACCCTTGGGTTGGTAATTCAGGTTTTATAAATACGGCCAGTAACAATAGACAAAACAGGCTGATAACAAGCACACCCAGTGACCTTGTCATCCTTATACCTCCCATGCTGTAATTTTACTGAAAATCCATAATATACAAATACTGTAAAATTATAAAATATCCTTTTTTATATGGCCGGGTATCTATATAAACATATAAGTATTTCAGTAAGTATTTCAGCCGGGAAGTGGGAAAAGGCTGTTAATATGTTAAAATATAAACAATGTGGTAACTAGCATAAAAAGGATGGAGAAAGGACGGGAATATGAAAAAGGTGCGATTCGGTCCGGCGGGGAACGCTGATTCATTTTACGCGGCGGGCTTTAAATCATCGCTGGATATGCCCCGGTGGCTGGCCGGTATGGGGCTCAATGCCTATGAATACCAGTGTGTTCGGGGGGTACATATAAAAGAAGAAACTGCTACCAAACTGGGTCAGGCGGCCCGGGAGCATGATATTGCCTTAAGTATACACGCGCCTTACTATATCAGCCTGGGAACCATGGACCAGGCCATCCGGGAAAAAACCCGCAAGCATTTTTTGGATTCGCTGCGGGCTGCGGCTTGGATGGGGGCGCGGACCGTGGTTATGCATCCGGGTGGTAAAGTGGGGGATGACCGCTCCGCTGCGCTGGGCCGGGCCAAGGAACACCTGGCTGAATTATTGGATATAGCCCGGGCCGAGGGTTTGGGGGATATAGCGGTGGCGCCGGAAACAATGGGTAAACCGGCGCAACTGGGCAACCTGGATGAAATTCTTGAGTTGTGCACCGCAGGGGAAAATGTGGTACCGGCAATTGATTTCGGCCACTTGCATGCCGCCGGTGCGGGAGCTTTAGTAGACCGGGATGCTTTTGCCGCGGTGCTGGATAAAATCGAGGCGGTGCTGGGCGCGGGGGCATTAACAAACCTGCATATACATTTCAGTCCCATCGAATTTACCCGGGCGGGGGAACGTCGCCATCGTACCACGCTGGATGAAGGTTTCGGTCCCGATTTTGCACACCTGGCGCGGCTGCTGCGGGAAAGGGAAATGACTCCCACGGTAATTTGCGAGTCCGCCGGGCGGCAGGCTGAAGACGCGCTGGTTTACCGGAAGATTTACGAAAAAGCGTTGTAAAGCCCCGGCTTTGGCTGTGGGGAGATTGAGGAAGGCCCGGCGTGATAGTTTATAGTGTTTACAAGCTTTATTCATAGATGGCATATGTACAGAGGTTATAAAGGCTGCCCCGGGGCAGCCTTTATAACTGTTTTAGTATGCAAGCCTTGGCTTGTACCGGATATGCTATAAAAATGACGTCAAGACAACTGTCTTTTCAGGCTGTTTGGCCGCTTCCTATCAGTGGGTTTCCACATCCTGCGCGCCAAAGCGTCTCAGCGTGTCGGCGGCTTCGTTGACCCGGTTGTCATCGGTGCGAACAGAAACCAGAATGCTGCCCTGCTTCACCTTGTCTTCGTAATACTTGCTGCGGTCCTGGGGAATGCCATAGTCCACCAGACCGCCGGCTATACCACCGGTGGCGGCACCTGAGAGCAGCCCGGCGATAGGACCGGCGGCAATCAGCGGCCCGACACCCGGGATGGCCAGAGCCCCGGCCCCCATGGCCAGTCCGGCCAGCCCGCCCAGCACCCCGCCGGTGGTGGCACCGTCTGAGACGCTATCGGTTCCCATTGTGGTGTACTGGTTGTTCTCCCTGTTTTGATCGTCTTTGGCCACAATAGATATGTCTTTGTCAAACCCTTTCTGGCGCAGTTCGGCTACCGCCTTTTCCGCTGCATCCCGGTTGGGGAAAGTACTTAATACTGTTTTCATGGTATATAAACCCTCCTTTTTCCAATATTCTTTGATAATATGTCACGACACCCGGGATAATATGCGCAAGCGGTAAAATTTACGACAATGTGGAATTATACAGTTTATTTTTTTTCTGGGTTTGATATAATATTCTTTGTTATTTTGCAAAATATAGTATTGGAAGGGGATTATGAACATGCTACCTACCCCAAAAAAGTTTTTTTTAACGGCTGCTGCTGCGGAAGGTCACAGCGAACTGACCGCTTTTGATAATGCACTGCTGGCAGGCAAGATAGGCAATATCAATTTGCTTAGAGTGAGCAGCATATTACCTCCCGCTGCAGAATATGATCCGGATTTGATTATTCCCCCCGGTTCACTGGTACCCACAGCTTACGGTTTCATTTGCAGCGAAGTACCCGGCGAACTGATTGCCGCCGCGGTGGGTGTGGGTTTTTCCGAGGACACCTTTGGTGTAATTATGGAATTTGCAGGGCGCTGCAGCCGTGATGAAGCGGCGGCTAAAATTGAGTCAATGCTCCGGGAAGCATTTGCATCCCGGGGAATGGAGTTAAAAGATATGAAAATCGCCGCTGCGGAGCACCGGGTGGAAAAAGTGGGCTGTGCACTGGCAGCCGTGCCTATGTACTATTAATTGCTCAGGAGGGATAATAGTTGGAGGTTTGGTTCACCGAAGATCAAACTAAACATTTGCGGATTGGCTGCCGGGTACGGGAAGTGCTTTTCAGCGGCCAGTCACCTTTTCAAAAGGTGGCGGTATTGGATACGGTTGAGTTTGGGCGCATGCTTACCCTGGACAACGTAATCCAGACTAACATCAAGGATGAATTTGTTTACCACGAAATGATTACCCATGTGGGTTTAAACACCCATCCCGACCCCAAGAAAGTACTGGTCATCGGTGGCGGTGACGGGGGTGCGGTGCGGGAAATCGTCAAGCACAAGGGTATTGAAAAGGTAGTGCAC
Source organism: Desulfallas thermosapovorans DSM 6562 (assembly GCF_008124625.1). NCBI lineage: Bacteria > Bacillati > Bacillota > Clostridia > Eubacteriales > Desulfallaceae > Desulfallas > Desulfallas thermosapovorans. The sequence continues at coordinate 24,841 of NZ_VNHM01000017.1, read as the reverse complement.
GTGGAGATTGACCAGATGGTCATAGATGTAGCTAAAAAATTCTTTCCCGAATTGAGCTCGGGTTTCAATGACCCCCGGGTGGAAATAGTGGTGGATGACGGCATAAAACACGTTAAGGAAAACAAAGGTGTTTACGATATGATTATCGTTGACTCCACCGACCCGGTGGGACCGGCGGTGGGCCTTTTCAGCGAAGAATTTTACCGCAGTGTATTCGAAGCGCTGACCGGGGACGGATTGTTCGTGGCCCAGACCGAATCGCCCTTCTTTAACAGCGAGCTTATTACCCGGGTGAACACCACCATCAGTGGTATATTCCCGGTGACCAGGCTGTTTTGGGCGGTGGTACCCACTTATCCCGGCGGTTACTGGACATTTACCATGGGTTCCAAGAAACATGACCCGCTGGCGGTGGATGTGGACAAGGATAAAATTGAGGCCCTTGGGACCAAGTGGTATTCGCCCGAGGTGCACCGCACCGCCTTTGTTCTGCAGCCCTTTGTCAAAGAATTATTGCCGCGCTGAATAACACTATGCCGCCGTGCCCGTTCCATTGAAAAACCGGTCCGGCGGTGTTATTTAGACATCCATGTTGCCAACGCGGAACCAGCAGGGGATGAAAATTACCTAACAAGCTTCACCTCACATTAGGAAAGGGGATACACCTGCTCAAAGCCCGGGTATTTCTCCGGGGAAAGGAGTATCCCCGGCAAATGGAGTTTAAAGGCGATAAACTCGAAATAAGTGTGACTAAGGTTTAGTGGTCGGGGGACACACCTCCTGCGGAGGAATGTCCCCAACGTACGGGTCAAAATCCCATCTGAACCGTTTTCTATACTGGCGATACCTGTGGGGGTGGTTGCGCTGCACGAGTTTTTGGAAAGCTGCGGTGGCTTTATGGGGGCCGGTAATGATTACCGTTCCGCGCGCCTGGTGCTGGTGGGTGCGCCCATGGATTTTACCGTTAGCTTCAGGCCGGGCACCCGCTCAGGCCCCCGGCGCATCCGTGAAGTTTCGGTGGGGTTGGAGGAGTACAGCCCTTATCTGCAGCGGGATTTAAAGGATTATTGTTATTACGACGCCGGCGACGTGGTGCTGCCCTTCGGGCACGTGCCCCAGAGCTTGAACCGGCTGGAGAGTGTAGTGGGCCAGTTGCTGGCGGACGGTAAATTCCCGCTGGTTTTGGGCGGGGAGCATTTAATCGCCCTGGCGCCGGTGAAGCAAATGGCCCGGGCTTTTCCGGGCTTAAATGTGCTGCATTTTGACGCCCATGCCGACCTGCGGGAGGATTACCTGGGAGAAAGCCTGTCCCATGCCACCGTGATGCGCCGGGTGGCGGAAGTGGTGGGGAGCCGTAACCTTCACCAGTTCGGTATCCGTTCCGGCACTGCCGGTGAATTCGCCTATGGGCGGGAGAATACCGGGTTTTATCCATTTGAAATTCTTACCCCGCTACAGCAAGTCGTTGACCGGTTGCATGGCTGCCCGGTATATGTTACCCTGGATATTGACGTAGTAGATCCCGCCTTTGCGCCGGGTACCGGAACCCCTGAACCGGGCGGGTGCAGTTCTGCGGAAATAATGGCGGCGCTGCACATGCTTAAGGGGTTGAACGTGGTGGGTATGGATCTGGTGGAGGTTTGCCCGGTTTATGACCAGTCCGACCGCACTTCGTTGCTGGCGGCCAAGCTGGTACGGGAAGCAATTTTACTGTTCGGCGGTTAGAACAATAAAATGAGCCCAATGAAAAAAAATCTATTTGACATGAAAGCAATTTTTTTGTATACTTAACATTGTCAGCGGGCCGGGTGCCTTAAGGAAACCGGTTCGGGACAAATGCGGAGCTGTGGTGTAGCGGTCTAACATGTCGGCCTGTCACGCCGAAGATCGCGGGTTCGATTCCCGTCAGCTCCGCCAATACAAGCCACGATAGCTCAGTTGGTAGAGCAGAGGACTGAAAATCCTCGTGTCGCTGGTTCGATTCCGGCTCGTGGCACCATATGCGGAAGTAGCTCAGTGGTAGAGCATCGCCTTGCCAAGGCGAGGGTCGCGGGTTCGAATCCCGTCTTCCGCTCCATTTTATTTAAACAGCAATCATGGCGACATAGCCAAGTGGTAAGGCAGAGGACTGCAAATCCTTTATTCCCCGGTTCAAATCCGGGTGTCGCCTCCAATTTTTCAAAAAAGCTGAGGAACGAGTGTCCCCAGCTTTTTTGTTTTTTCTTATTGATGGTCCAAAATAGCCCTTACGTGATACTTGACATGGCAAATTGCAAAGGATAAAATCAAATACATAAAAACTGAACGGCGTTCATTTTATGAATTGGCCCTATTTTACGTTGGTCCACAGGATCCGGGGCAACGGGCTTGCGAAAGTAAATTGCGTAAGGCGGAGATAGGATTGATATATCAACAAAAAAAAATCCATTTAAAGAGTACATTATCATTTTGGCGTAATTTTGAAAATGAAGAGCGTGTTTTTTTTTATAACCCTTTGGAACAGGAACTTGTTATTGGGGCAAAGCGTGTAAAAAACTTTAAAGCGGGGGAAAGCCATCTTCAATTTCCCTATATATTTTCCACGAGAACCTTCTTGCCAACAGTCAAAGATCAAAAATGGGCCGGGATGGGCAATGAATCAATTGCCTTTGAATATTATCTTGTTGAAAAGAACGGTCGGCAAACCCTTTATTACTATCAAGATTGGTTTGGCATTCAAGACATTAGAGATGAGGAACCTGTATCCCGTAGACATGTTTACGAGATACTTACTGATGATTACGAAGAATGGCGGGTGCTGTTTAATAATGTCAAACAAGAAATATTATCGGGAAAGGTAAAAAAGGTTGTAATTTCCCGGGAAGTTAAAATTGAATGCGAGTCCTTCGTATCCATAGAAAGCCTGCTTAAAAATCTTTTAAAGAAAAACCCAAACTGCTTTGTTTTTGCATATTGCAAGGAGGGTAAAACTTTTCTGGGTGCTACACCCGAAGTTCTTGTGCGAAAAGAAAAAGAGCAGATCACCAGCTATGCCCTGGCCGGAACCATCGCGCGCAGTGAACAACTAGCGGATGAAAACCAAAAATCACTGCTGCTAAGCGATCCCAAAAACCGTCATGAACATCAAGTTGTACTTGATTACATAGTCAATGTGATGAAAACGTTTAACGGCGAAGTGACCATTGGAGAGACCAATATTTTGACGCTCAAAAATCTACATCATTTGCAAACATACATCAAAGCAAAGGCAGGGGATAACAGTTCTCTGATGGATTGGGTTGCACGGTTACACCCGACGCCTGCTTTAGGAGGATACCCGGTGCGTGATGCATTGGAAATAATTGCCCGCTTTGAAAAACATGAGCGGGGATTGTATGCTGCTCCCATGGGGATGATCAATGAATATGGGGACGGCATATTTGTGGCGGGCATACGATCGGCGCTTATTACCGGTAATATGGTTTATGCCTACACTGGCTGTGGTATTGTGGAAAAATCAACATGTGAGGAAGAATACCGGGAGTCCAATAATAAACTGAAATCGATCTTGGAAAGTTTGTAAGCGAGGGTGGAATCCATGACAAACTATATTGCCGCGTTAGTAGATGAGTTATACCGGTTGGGTGTGCGTGAAGTCGTCATCAGTCCAGGATCCCGGTCAACTCCTTTAGCTATATTATTTTGTGAACACGAGTTTGAGGTGTTCGTCAATATCGACGAAAGGTCTGCAGGATTTTTCGCGTTGGGAATAGCTAAAGAAAAAGAACGGCCTGTTGTTTTAGTGTGTACGTCAGGCTCTGCCGTGGTGCATTATTTTCCGGCTATTGTTGAGGCAAATTATGCAAAAGTGCCCTTAATTATTTTAACGGCGGATCGCCCCCATGAATTACGGCAAGTTGGAGCTCCTCAAACCATTGATCAAGTTAAAATTTACCATGGTTACGTTAAATATTATGAAGAATTGGCTCTGCCCGAAGAAACGGACAGCATGTACCGGTATGTTCGAACGGTGATGCAAAAGGCTTATGTTAGCTCAGTGTCCGGAGAATATGGCGTCTCTCATATCAATATACCCCTGCGGGACCCCCTGGTACCTGATTTTGGCATTTTGGATTTTAGCCTGGGCCGTCTTGAGTATCCTTTTCAATGGACAAAGAACGATAGTCAGTTAACAATGAATGACGCAGTCTTTCGTGACAAAAGGGGGATCATCATATGTGGTGGTGATGCTTATGCAAATTATCACCGGGAAGTTTTAGCATTGGCCGAACGCTTAAAGACACCTGTATTGGCAGATCCCATTTCAAATTTTCGTAATTACGGTCATGACCAGATTATTGATAGTTACGATGCTTTCCTGAAAAATGATGAAATAAAAAAAGAGCTGAAACCGGAATTTATAATTCATTTTGGTCAGGTTCCCGTATCGAAGCGCCTGCAGCAGTTTATAGCAATACACCGGGATGTATTGTATTTTCAAGTGAGCAGGACGTTTCAATACCGTAATCCCTCCTTATCCATCAACAGGCTTATAGTTGCTTCACCTGGCGATTTTGCCAGGTCGGTTCATGTTCAAAATGACAATGATGAATATTTAAGCCGGTGGTGGCATTACCAAAAAATAATGCGACGGCGGCTGAATCTAGCCGTCAACGAAGCTTCTTTATTTGAAGGAAAACTCGTGCAAAGGTTGCAGGATATGCTGCCCGAAGGGAGCCGTTTAGTCGTGGCCAATAGCATGGCCATACGTGACGTCGATTACTTCTGGGAAACGCGCCGGCAAAATATCAAGATATTATGCAACCGCGGCGCCAATGGAATAGACGGGGTGGTATCAACTGCTTTAGGTATCTCCACCTGTCAACAGCCAACGGTATTATTAACCGGCGATTTAGCATTTTACCATGATTTAAATGGCCTGCTGGTGGGCAAAACCCACCGTTTGAATTTGGTCATTGTTGTATTGAATAATAACGGGGGGGGAATTTTTCAGTATTTACCGCAAAGTAAAAGCAAATACTTTAAATTTTTATTTATGACTCCCCACGGCATGGATTTTGCCGGGCTGCAGGCTTTATATGATGTAACTTATTTTGAACCCGGGGATTATGATGCCTTCGAGCGTGATTTTCAGACTGCCCTGACATTAGAAGGGATAAAGGTTGTGAATATTATTATCGACGCGGAATTAAGTAAATCCTTGCATGATATATATACGTGTTTAAATTAGATACCGGAAGATAATTGCTTGGGAGAAGGAACATATGTTCATTACGATTGATGACATTCGATATTTTGTGGTTACCAGGGGTACTGGACAGCCCATCATCTGTTTACATGGTTTTGCCGAAAACTTGAGTACATGGGAATACATCTGTCTTGATCACTGCCAAATGGTTTTGGTTGATTTGATCGGACAAAAATGGGACGGGAGTTTGAACAATTAAACTCTAAAATTAAGAGAGAAATTATTTTGGGCGCCGGTCATAATACCCATATTGAAAATCCTCGTCTGTTTCATGATGTAGTTAATGCATGGCTAACTAATTCAATATAAATTTGGAGGGTAATTGTAGTGAATATATCTTGGGAGAAATCAAACTTTAATTATGAAGATATTATTTATGAAACTTATGCTGGAATAGCCAAAATTACCATCAACCGGCCGGAAGTCCGCAATGCATTCCGGCCCAAAACCGTTATGGAACTGATTGATGCTTTTACCAGAGCCCGTGATGATAGCCAGATCGGTGTGGTTATTTTAACGGGGGCCAATCACGGCCAGGGTCAGGACAAGGAAGCCTTTTGTTCCGGCGGCGATCAAAGGGTGCGGGGAAATGGGGGTTATGTTGGAGAGGATCGTATTCCACGGCTGAATGTTTTAGACCTGCAGCGTTTGATACGTATTATTCCCAAACCTGTCATTGCCATGGTCAACGGCTATGCCATTGGAGGCGGGCACGTACTGCATATTGTATGTGATTTAACCATCGCTGCGGAAAATGCCAGATTTGGCCAGACGGGTCCAAAGGTCGGTTCCTTTGACGCCGGTTATGGCGCCGGTTATTTAGCCCGTATCATCGGGCACAAAAAAGCACGGGAAATTTGGTATTTATGCCGTCAATATACAGCCAGGGAAGCGTTGGAGATGGGATTGGTCAACGCGGTGGTTCCCTTTGAACAACTGGAAGAGGAAACGGTCAAATGGGCTAAAGAAATTTTACAACATTCTCCCACGGCCTTGCGTTTCCTCAAAGCAGCGTTTAATGCCGATACCGATGGTTTAGCGGGCCTGCAGCAGTTGGCCGGAGATGCTACCCTGCTGTTTTACACCACACCTGAAGGCAAAGAGGGAAGGGATGCCTTTATAGAAAAACGCAAACCCAATTTTCAACAGTTTCCCAAATTTCCTTAAATTATGGCGGTGGCCAAAGAAGGTGCATATGCGTGAACTGGCTTAAATACCAGGCCCGGCAAAGGCCTGATAAAAAGTTTATCAATGAATTGACCTTCAAAGAGGTGGAGGCACGGGTAAATGACCTGGCCGGAAGGTTACATAAATTTATAAGGGGACAGCAAAGGGCAGCTCTTTATGCTAATAATTCCGTGGCAACGGCTTTATTTTACCTGGCCCTGCAATCCTTGCCAGTGGAAGTATTGATGCTGAACAGCCGTTTAACCCATCATGAGATAGCCAAAAAGTTAAAAACGCTAAATATCCAGGTGGTTTTTTCCCAGGATGATACCTTTATTTCATATAGCGAAGTATTCCAAAGTGATATCACGGAAAATATCAGGATGGCCGGTGAATATAACCCGGAACAAATTGCGGTAATTATGGATACCAGTGCCACCAGCGGTACATATAAGTCCGTCCCCTTGCGTTGGAAGCAGTTTTATGCCCATGTACAGGCGTCCCAAAAAATTCTGGGCGTAACTGAAGATGATAACTGGCTGGTGGTGCTTCCCATGTACCATATCGGTGGATTAGCGATACTGCTGCGCAGCCTGTACAATGGTACAGGTATTACCCTGATGGAAAGGTTCGACGAAGAACTTACCTTGCAATTAATTGAAAATGGCTCCATCAATATGTTATCGGTTGTACCCACCATGTTAAATAGAATTGTAGATCGTATCCATAAACATCATTTAAGGGTTGTGCTGGTGAGCGGTGAATTTATCCCTAGACCCCTGGTTGAAAAATGTTTGACCAAAAAGATCCCTATTTACAAAAGCTATGGTATGACAGAGACCACCAGTCAATCTACGACCTTTAGTGTTATGGATAATCCCCTGAAGATTGATTCCGTGGGATTACCCTTACCGGGAGTAACGATCCGCATAAATAATCCCGACGCAAACGGTATCGGTGAAGTTTTGATCCAAAGTCCCATGCTTATGGACGGGTATCTTGGACAAGAGCCGGTATCCGGTTTCTTTAATACCCAGGATATCGGATATGTCGACGGGGATGGTTATTTATACATCCTGGACCGGCGCAAAAACATCATTATTTCCGGGGGCGAAAATATTTACCCCCGGGAAATCGAAGATGTTCTGTACGCTCACCCTGCAGTATCGGAGTGTGCCGTGGTGGGGATGAAGGATGAAAGATGGGGACAGGTGCCTGTTCTATTCGTGGTTTCATCACTGGATGAGCATATTATAATTAGTTACCTGGCCGAAAGAATAGCAAGATATAAACTGCCCAGGAAAGTAATTCATCTGGCTGAATTGCCCAAAAACGCAATGAACAAAGTACTGAAAAAGGATTTGGTTGAAAAGTACTTATGTTGATTGAAAAAATTGAGCTGTTTCACTTGCATATGCCTTTAAAATTTACCTTTAAAACAGCTCAAACCAGCTTGAATCATCGAGAAAGCCTGGTGATTAAAGTAACGGATGAGCTGGGAAATACCGGATACGGGGAAGTTGTTGCCTTTAACGAACCCTTTTATACCAAAGAAACGCTTCCGGGTACCAAGCGCATGCTGGTCGATTGTTTTCTCCCCCGGCTGTTACGGAAAGAAATTAAACATCCCTTTGAAGTCCACCAGTGGATGGACTTAACCCACCCGATGGGAACGGCCGGATTGGAAAATGCCGTTTTGGACTTGTTTGCCAGGCGCCAACGGCAGTCAGTCATGGATATTGTATTTAATGAAGATACCTACGATGAGATCTATGCCGGTATCGTCCTGGGTGATTTGGATATCCAAAGCTTGCTGCGGCAAATTAAGGAATATGTAAATGAAGGGTATATCCGCTTTAAAATAAAAATCAAACCCGAAGATGGTTTTGAAAAATTAAAGCTAATTCGGGAAAAGTATCCGGATCTGATGTTATTAGCCGATGCCAATAACAGCTTTTACGCTGAACAGGGGCAAGAACTGAAGAATATCGATGAACTGGGATTACTGTGTATTGAGGAACCTTTAACTGCCGGAGATTTTTTAGCCTATCAAAAACTTCAAGCACAAATTAAAACTCCCCTGTGCATGGATGAAAGTATTCAGACCATAACGGATTTGAGAACCGCCATTAAGTTGAATGCCTGTCAGTGTGTCAATATTAAAGTTGGCCGTGTGGGCGGCATGTATTATGCGAAACAAATGATAGATTTATGCCGCCAGCATAATATCCTTTATTGGATAGGAAGCATGGTGGAAAGCGGTATTTCCAAAATACTGCATGTCCATTTGGCCAGCCTGAAGGATAACTATATTCCCGGAGACTTATCTCCATCCCGGCGCTATTTTCCCAAAGATGTCATTTGGCCTGAAATTACAGCCCGGCATGGCCTCATACTAGTGCCCAGGGGGCATGGTTTAGGGGTTGAAATAGATGAAGAGGTTCTAAATTATTTTGCCATCGATTATTTCATCACTGGTGGCCAATAAATTATAAAGCAAGCCAGGTTTTATTTGTAGACTCTATAAATATGTTTTTTTCAACTTCGAAAGTATAGTAAAAAATTATGAAAACCAAGAAAAAGTGGTGTAAAATCATGTTAAAGTATAACCATAATCTTTTTTTCACCTTTATACCTTCGGAGGAAAATCATGAAACTTGCTGATTATGAAGGAAAAACCATCAGGGAGATAGAGAGGCAAAACAACCGTAAGGCCGGCTTAAATCGGAGATTTGCCATAACCAATATTGCACTGGGACTTTTTTTGATTCTGCTGGGCTGTGGACTGGCCAGTTTTTATTATCATGGTCATTTAGATCGATTAAATGCGAGCATTGCCGACTTGCAAATAGAAAACGGCATCCTCAAAGAAGAAAAGGCTTCGCTGCAAAGTCAGTTGGCTGAAAAGCAGGATGAGATTGAAAGATTGGATTTTATCTTCCACGTTGTGAAATACCAGGACACCCTGAGTAGCATTTCGGTTAAGTATTACGGCACCATCGGTTATACCGCAGAGTTGGCCGAGTTAAACGATTTAACGACCAAAACCCCCCTTCGTGTGGGGCAGATAATCAAAGTCCCTCGAAAGCCGTATGCGGAATGGAAAAATTAATTTCCGGTATGCACAATATGTGCTAGTAAACATGGTGGGATGAAGGTGAATGTCATAATGGAATATAAAGAATAAAGCCCGGGTTATCCGGGCAAATAAAAAAATGGCATAAATGGTTATCATTATTTTACTACTTAAACAGATAAGTTACAACAAAAATCGACACCAAAAAGTATGTTTTATGCAGGTAATACGACAATGGGGGGGAATAATAAATTATTCACATTAAATTCATACATAAAAGGTGGTTTTGATGGCAGATGTTGAACTGATTGCCACAGCGACCTTTGGATTGGAATCCCTGGTGGCACAGGAAGTTAAAAATTTGGGCTATACCGGTGTGACGGTGGATAACGGCAAAGTTACCTTTGCTGCCGATCTTAGCGCTATTTGCCGGGCCAACCTGTGGTTGCGCACGGCGGACAGGGTGCGTTTGAAAGTGGGGGAGTTTAAAGCCACCACCTTTGAGGAGCTTTTTGAACAAACCAAAGCGCTGCCCTGGCCGGAGCTTATACCGGAAGAAGCCGAGTTTCCCGTGGAAGGCAAATCTGTAAAATCCACATTGTTCAGTGTTTCCGACTGCCAGGCCATTGTCAAAAAGGCAGTGGTGGAAAGTATGAAGAAAAAGTATAAACGACAATGGTTCCCGGAGCAGGGGCCGCTGTATAAGATTGAAGTGGCCCTGTTGAAAGATGTGGCCACCTTGACCATAGATACCAGCGGTGCCGGTCTGCATAAAAGGGGATACAGGGAACTGACCAGCCAGGCGCCCCTCAAAGAAACGCTGGCCGCGGCCCTGGTAATATTATCGCGCTGGCACCCGGATAGTGTATTAATGGATCCCCTGTGCGGTTCCGGTACCATTCCCATTGAGGCGGCCCTGATCGGCCAAAATATTGCTCCGGGGATGAATCGCGGGTTTGTTTCCGAACAATGGCCCACCATACCCAGGGAACTGTGGCGACAGGCCAGAAGGGAGACCCATGATTTGGCCCATTATAGTCGCCCCTTGAGTATCATTGGCACAGATATTGACGGTGAGGTATTAAAGCTGGCCCGGCAAAACGCCAGTGAGGCCGGAGTGGACGGGTGCATTCATTTCCAGCGCCTGCCGGTTGCCGAGGTGCGGTCCAGCAAAAAATACGGCAAAATTATCTGTAACCCACCCTATGGAGAACGGCTGGGGGAACTGCGTGAAGTGGAAAAGCTGTACAGGGAGATGGGTAGGGTATTTGCCCGGCTGGATACCTGGTCCTTTTATATTCTGGCTGCCCACCCGCGTTTTGAAAAATTGTTTGGCAGGCCGGCCACGAAAAAAAGAAAGCTGTACAACGGCAATATTAAGGTGGACTACTATCAATACTTCGGTCCCCGGCCACCCAAAAAAGGCGATAAAACACCGCATAATATGGATATAAAAAGTGCTGGCATTGGTATATAATAAGCATTGGATAAAATTATGAGGAGTGATAATTTGGCAACGCAGCAAGTAATTATCAAAACCGATAAGGGACAAATTGTAATGGAACTGTACCCGGAAAAAATGCCTGTTACGGTGGAAAACTTTTTAAAATTAACCAGCGATGGATTTTATAATGGGCTGACCTTCCACCGGGTCGAACACTGGGTGGTACAGGGTGGCGACCCTAAAGGCAACGGTACCGGCGGCCCAGGTTGGACCATTAAGCTGGAGACACACCCCGATTTGAAAAATGTACGGGGCGCGGTGGCCATGGCCCGAGCCGCTCATCCCGATTCCGCCGGCTCCCAGTTTTATATCCTGAAGACCGACGCTGACTGGCTGAATGGGCAATACGCTGTTTTTGGCACGGTCACGGAAGGTATGGATGTGGTGGATAATTTGGATGTTGGCGATAAAATGAATGAAGTGCAGGTGGCAGGTTAACTGTATTAAGCCAAAAGCCTGGGGCGCCGCCGCGGGCTTTTGTTGGTTTTAGGTAAAGCGGGAGGGCGAAAGGAGCAAATTAAGGTGCGGATAAAGTTTTTCCTTTTGGTTTTGTTGCTGACTTTGGCCTGCACAGGGTGCGGCCTGGTGGGGGGGCAAGCCGAACAAGGCGAACAGACCGAACAAACCAAACAAACCGGTAAGGAAAAGCAGGATAAAGGTGCTGCCGCAGGGGACATACTGGTGGTAGACCCGGTGGCGGGGCAAAGCAGTAATCCGGTACGGACGCCGGAGGACCACGGAAATAACATCAATGGCATTAATAATGCGCTGGATATGCTTATAGATGGTCTGGTATTGAATGACTTAAAAAACATTAGCAGCTGTCTGTACGGCCTGGAAGAAGGAAACAGCCCGCTATCTCTGGAGGAACTGCAAAGGGAGGTGGCACAGCTGCACCCGGTGCAGTGGTCAGTTACCAGCTACCGTCCGGTGGGGGAGAGCGGGGCGCTGGTGGCGGTGTCCTATACCATGCCTGATGGTACGATGCGGGAAACCGACCCCTTTAACATGCAAAAGGAGGGAACGCTGTGGGTAGCCCACTATAATTCATTTGCCCAATCGTTCCACAACATGGCCCGACATTTAATTAAAAATCAAAGTGATTCTGCTGCCGCAACCTCGTCAAAATCTGTATTGGAAGATAATTAACAAGGCCCATTGTCACCGGTTAGACATTGGGTTGTCGCAATAGTGACAGAGTTTTTGCACTTTTTATGGCAAAATCTAAGTCAAGGTTATTCCTGGTTTAACATATACCTCTTTTCCCAATTCCCCCTAACGGGGGTTTATTTTTTTGCCCCGAAGGTATAAGTATAAAAAAGGATAACCGTGTAATACTATAGATACTGCAGTGAGCAGTAACCAGCCTCCTAAATCTCTCTCAGCAATCCCGCCGGTTCAAGGCGGGGTTTTTTTTGCCTATTGAGAGAACATAAGATTTGGGGTGGATTTGAAATGGCTGGTTATTTGGCTGCAGGATTTTTCCTGCGTCGGGGTGAAATATGTAAAGATATACGGTATAAGCATAAAAGGGGGTTTTCCCGTTGACGGAGAAGAAACACAAAATGCCGCAGCCGGTACGCATTACCATGGCCATTGTCCTGTGGGGGCTGATCTTATGGGTGCTGACATTTAATTCGCCCCCCCTGGTGCCGGTAGCCCGGGCGATATTTATTGTGTTTGTGATTCCCAGCGGCTTGGGGGAATGGTTAAAATACAAGGGCCTGGTGGATGAAAGTAAAGCAATGGTATTAAAGCTGGTACTAATGATTGTGGCGGCAGTGGCATGGTATTTCTTTTACCGTTAGCAAGCCCCTGCGGCAAAATTAACCGGACACCGTTATCATGGTGCCCGGTCAGTCTTTATATGTTATTTTTAATTTTAAACGGTCTTGATGACCATACCTGTTCCTTGGTGCTTATTTGGTTATTGCCATATACGTCCCGGTGGCGGCGGCTAGTGCCACGGCCACACTGACCACAATCCAGGTCAGGTCTTTTTTGATTCTTTGGGCCAGTATCGTGATATTTCTCGTTTCCGAGGGATAATTACTGCCTGTTTTTGACATGTTGTTTTACACCTCCTGATAATTAAGGCCATTGTAGCGGAATGGAAACCTTGTCTCCGGGGGTGCCATCGGCCGGGTTGACCTGGTATACTTCCAGCACCCCTTCCCCGGCGGAGGGCGGGGTAAATTTAATGCTCATTTCAAAGTCGCCTCGTTTTGGTGCTACCGCAGTGGCGGTGGCTTGGTTCTCGGCCAGTATTTTACCACTGCTATCCAGCAATCTGGCTTTGACCTGTCCTTCAAATACCCTGGCGCTGCCCTTAACCATTAAAGGTACGCTGCACACCTGCTGTGGAGTGGGATGGGTCACCCAGATTGCCGGTTCGTAAACCATGGAATAATCCTTGGTAAATGGCTGCTCGTAAAGACCAACATGTCCCCACCAATCCTGGGCCCGGCCATCCGACCGGCCTTCCACTTGAAATGCTACCTTTTCGATATTGGGCAGGTCGGTTAATGTATTTACTATGCTTTTGATACCTAATAGCTCGCCGTCGGAGCCCACGTTGGGGTTATTTAGCACTTCTTTGGAAAAGTTTACTGTGGCCAAACCTTTTTCAATGGTTACACCCAGCAATTCAGTGCCGGGCGGTAAAATACTCCTTTTATCCTTAATTAATTGTTCTATGGCGGCTTCGGCAACTTGTTTGGTGTGGGGTACGGTATGTATTTCCCTGATCAAGTAAGCCTCGTCACCGGTGAATTTTACAAAATAAACAGGAAAGCTTATATCTGGCTTTTGGAGTTGTTCCCCGGTAGTTTGCGCGGGCTGGTCAGCCTTATTACTTTGACTGTTTGTTTGTTCACCGGAATTAGAACAGCCGGTGCTAATAATTATTAAAAATAAAAATAATAGCTTCACCAGCACCATCTTGCCTAGTGAATGCATTGTTTCACCGTTCCTTTCCCTATTTAGAAGCTTACTTTAGTATACCATTTATAGCAGTGCTTTTCCATAAACAATAAAGTACCGCAAACTATTTGAAAATTGTTGGCTTTGGGTCTGTATCGCTGCAGGATTTATTGTTGTATTTGTCCAATTTAACCATAATATATTAACTTTTTTTATTGTTAATAATGACTGAACAATCATTCATAAAAGGAGGGGAAAAGTTTGTCTGTAGTGGCCCGTACTATAATAATTTTTTTCACGGTGTTATTATTCTTTAGTGGCATAGGTGGGTTTATGGCCTATCAAATACAAAACTATGCCCAGGTTGTGGTGGAAATTACCGGGCATGTATTGCAGGCACTGGAAAATAAAGGTATTGATGCCGCAGTTAAGCGGGATCTGGAACAGCAAATAGCGGTATTTAGTGCCGGTATTGAAAGATTCAAGAACAATATTTATATCATGCTGGTAATGATGGTCATTATAAGTATAGTATTAACCACCTTGATAGCGCGCATGATTACCGGTCGCATGTCCAAAATTGGCGGTGTTGCCGGCGATATTGCAGCCGGGGACCTGACTAAAAGGATAGATATAAATACCAATGATGCATTGGGTAAAACCGCCAGAGGGCTGAATAAACTGGTGGACAGCCTGCAGCAAATGGTGCGGCGGCTGAAAGATGAGGCCGTAAACCTGGCCGATTACAGCGAGCAGCTTTCCGGTGTCAGCCAGGAAGTTACAGCGTCGGTAGCCGAAATAGCGGAACACAGTGAGCAGCTGGCGGTTGCGGTGGAACAGGAGGCAGGCAATTCGGGCACGGCGGTGCAAGCGGCGCACAGAGCAAGGTCCGCGGCTGAGAAAGGGTATGCAGTGGTGCAAAGTACTGTTATGGATATGCAGGTCATCGAGAGGGCGGTACAGGACAGCATGACCATTTTTCAAAACCTTACCGCGCATTCCCAAAGGGTGGGCCAGATGCTGGAGGTTATCACTGGCATAGCCGACCAGACCAATTTGCTGGCCCTAAATGCCGCCATTGAGGCGGCCCGGGCCGGCGAGCAGGGTCGCGGGTTTGCCGTGGTGGCCGAAGAGGTGCGCAGGCTGGCTGAACAATCGGCTGCCGCTGCCCGGCAAATTGCGGTGATTGTTCAGCAGGTTGCTGAAGATGTTACTCTGGCCGGCTCAGCCATGCAAGGGGTGGCACAGCAGGTGGCAGGAGGTGTGGAGAAAGCCGGTGTTGCCGGCGAGCGGTTGGAAGATATAGTGCGGGAAATTGAAATAACTGTTGGCTTAATCGAAAATATTTCAGCGGATATTGAAAAAACCAGAAACAGCACCATCGCTATGGTTTCCGCCAGTCAGGAGACCGGTGCCGCCATGGAAGAAGTAAGTAGCTCGGCGCAACGCCTGGCCAAAATGGCCGGCGAGTTTAGAGAGTTAACCGTGAGATACAATGTATAATGGATGTATGGAACGCTGAAAAAAAGAACGGTTTTGCCGTTTCCAACCTGGGAACGGTAAAACCGCCTGCTTCTTAAGACTTAAATTAAATCAATCGTATGGAATATATTGATGGTGATCGGTTACCTTGCCGGTTGAGAAGTATTCAAGATTGGCCATTGCTGCGTTGATGGATTTGGCAAATATACCGGAGAAAACCCCGATTACGGCCATTATACCCATAAAAATATAGAATGGTGTCCAGTTATCCATGGATATTTTCCCCCTCCCCATGTCAATAAATATAGATATACAACCTGTTTACTTAAATGTATCATTTAAGTGTCCGGTTAGTCAATGTCTACAAAGGTGGCCGGTAATGGCCGGCGAAGATACCTTATATTACATTTGCACACAGGCGGTAATTGGTTTATAATTACGTAATGTGAATATTGAATAAAACCAGAGTATGACGGGCAGTCGCTGCCGCGCGGGCACAGGCCGGGCGGTAGAGGAAAGTCGAGACACGCACACCGGGTGTCCAAAGGACATTTGGTGTAGTACGGTGCCCGGCGCAAGCCGGGGCAGGGCGACCTGACGACGGCCAAAGAAACCCACCGGGTTTTAAGTAGCTGTAAAGTGCCACAGAAACCAGGTCACCGGGCAACCGGTGAGTGCAAGGGTAAACTCCACCAGCGTGCAACCCAAATAGGCAGCCTTTGAGCTGCGGGTAGGGGCACCCCCGCAAGGGGGAGGTGAGCAGCAATGCTCGCCTAGATAGATGACTGTCTAGACAGAATCTCGCTTATAGTCATAGTCTGGTTTTTCATTATCAAAGTGCGGGGCAAGTTAGTTGGGAAAACCGCCCTTATTACACAAATCTTTAGCGGTTTAATAAAGTGATTTTTTGAAAAGTCAATATTGCTTTTGATAAATTTTTATGAGAATATAATATTACCTACTTGGTACGTGACCCCTTGTTTTTTTAACCTACACATGTATTACGGGAGCTTTTAGGTCCGGTTGTGTATGCCAGGCCGCCACGGGCGGAAGGCAAAAACAATTGGCGGGCACCCACCTGGGAGAGGTGGGTTGATAAAAAAACTGGTGGGTGACGGCCCGGTGGGAAAGACAGTTTTAATGGCCTTCGCATAATTGCGAAGGCCTTATATATTTGCCGGCAAGGGAGGCTAACAGGCTTGTATTTAAGGTTGATTACGGGACGGGCAGGGGCCGGTAAAACATCCCTTTGCCTGCGGGAAATAAACCGGGAACTGGAGCGCCGGCCTTTGGGCGCGCCTTTAATTATGCTGGTGCCCGAGCAGGTTTCCTTTCAAACAGAGCGGGCTTTGGCCCGGGTCACGGGTACAGGGGGCTTTATACGGGCCCAGGTGCTGGGCTTTAATCGCCTGGCTCACCGGGTGCTGCAGGAGGTGGGCGGTGCCACCCGGCTGCCCCTGGGGGAAATGGGCAAGCGGATGGTGTTGAGACGGCTGCTGGAAAGAAGACTGGGCGATCTGCGGGTATTTGGCCGGGCGGCCCGCCTGCCCGGTTTTGTAGACAAGCTGGCCCGGGCGCTGGGGGAAATGAAAACCTACCGGGTGGCACCAGAGGACCTGGGGCGCTGCCTGGCCGGTTTTGAGCGAGTGGGGGACACCGGGTTGCTGTTGGACAAATTGAGGGATTTGCAGTTGATTTTCAATGACTATACATATTTTTTGCAGAATCGTTTCATTGATCCCGATGATTACCTGGCCCTGGCGGCGGATAGGATTAAGAATTCCAACTGGCTGTCCCGAGCCCATATCTGGGTGGATGGATTTACCGGTTTTACACCCCGGGAATATGCCGTGCTGGAGGCACTGCTGCGGCATACCAGGGGTATTAATGTGGCCTTGTGTTTAAGCCCCGGTCAGCTGGACCGGGACGTCTCTGAAACCGACCCTTTCTACCCGGTGTGGGAGACGTTCTGTGTATTGAACAGCATGGCCCAAAGGATGGGGCTGCCGGTTTACCGGGTGCCAGTTGCCGAAAATGAGGCGCCTCCCCGGTTCGTTTCCCCGCACCTGGCCTATTTGGAACGGGTGTTGTTCGATCACCGGGCCGGTGGTGCACCGGGAGCGGAGGGTGAGAAAACGCCGCCACCCGGTGCGGTGGAAAACCGGGGTGGCAAAGAGCCGGCCCGGGACGTCAGTGTCGTGGTTGCTGCCGACCGCCGGGCGGAGGTGGAGGGAATGGCCCGGGAGATTATCCACCTGTGCCGTGACCGGGGTTATCGCTGGCGGGACATTGTGGTGTTGCTGCGGGAAGTTGATTTGTATGCCGGTTTGATTGAAGCAGTCTTTACGGATTACGGGATCCCCTTTTTCCTGGATCACAAGCGCACGGTATTGCATCATCCCGTGGTGGAACTGATTCGGGCCGCGCTGGAAACCGTGGCCGGGGACTGGCCCTGTGATGCCGTGTTCCGTTACCTGAAAACCGATCTTGTCCCGGTGAGCCGGGAGGAAGTTGACCTGCTGGAAAACTACGTGTTGGAGCACGGCATTCGGGGTAGTCGCTGGTTTGACGACAAACCCTGGATGTATCGCCGCCGGTTAACCTTGGAGGCCGATGTGGAGCCTGTGGAGCAGGAAAAACAATTCCTGGAGGAAATTAACGGTATCCGGTACTCCGCCGTGACCGCCCTGGCCGGTTTTTACCGGGCTGTGCAGGACGGTGCCACGGTGGCGGGCTATACCGGGGCGCTTTATGACTTGCTTGTGCAATTGCACGTGCCTGAACAATTGGAACGCTGGGCCTTGCTGGCCGGTGAGGAAGGAAGGTTGGAGGAGGCCAGGGAACACCAGCAGATATGGAAGGACCTGGTTACTTTGCTGGACGAGGTGGTAGAGGCGCTGGGCGAGGAAGAGCTGCCCTTGGACCAGTACGCTGTTGTTTTGGAATCCGGCTTGTCCGCTCTGCGCCTTGGTTTGATCCCCCCGGGGCTTGACCAGGTGATAGTGGGATCACTGGATCGCTCCCGTAGTCCCGCAGTACGGGCCGCCTTTATCCCCGGTGTCAACGATGGGGTGCTGCCGGCCCGGTTATCCGAACAGGGTATCTTTACCGAGTCCGAACGGGAGCGATTGCTGGAAAGCGGGCTGCCCCTGGCCCCTGGAGTGCGGCGGCGGGTTTTCGACGAGCAGTACATGGTTTACCAGGCCCTGACCCGCGCCTCGGAGCGGCTGGTGCTGTCCTATCCCCTGGCCGATGATGAGGGACGGGCGCTGCGCCCCTCACCGGTGATACACCGGGTGCGGGAGATATTTCCCCACCTGGAGGAAGGGACATGGCAGCAGGAACCGGGGGCGGACCCGGCGGCGGACCTGGGCTTTGTTGCCCATCCGGGCCGCTGTTTGACCTACCTGGCCGGGCGCTTGCGCGATGCCGGGGCCGGGCGGCCGGTAGAACCGCTGTGGTGGGACGTGTACAATTGGTTTGCCCGGAATAACCATGATGATCCCCTGTTTGTCCGGGTGATGGAAAGCCTGTTTTACCGCAACCGGGAAGGCCGGCTGCCCCGGTCGCTGGCCCGGCGCCTTTACGGCCAGCCTTTTAGGACCGGTGTGTCCGGCCTGGAGAAATTCCGTTCCTGCCCCTTTGCCCATTTTCTGTCCCACGGGCTGCGGCTCAAGGACAGGGCGGTATTTCGGCTGCAGGCACCGGATACGGGACAGTTTTTTCATGCCGCCCTCAAATTGTTTGCCCAGCGTTTGCAGGAGGATGGTTTGGACTGGGGTGAACTTCCCCCGGACCGGTGCCGGGAACTGGCCGGCCAGGTGGTGGACATGCTGGCCCCGCGGCTGCAGAGTGAAATACTGCTCAGTTCCGCCCGGCACCGTTACCTGACGGGCAGGTTAAAGCGGGTTGTGCAGCGCTCGGCGCTGGTGTTGGGCGAGCATGCCCGGCGCGGCCGTTTCCGGCCCGTGGGGCTGGAACTGGCCTTTGGCCCCGGCGGGGAATTGCCCGGCGTGGTGTTCAGCCTGCCCGGCGGTGACGAGATGGTGCTCACCGGTCGCATTGACCGGGTGGATGCGGCACGCAGTGAAGACATATTGTACCTGCGGATCATTGATTATAAATCCGGTGTTACCACTATTAAATTAAGTGATATCTGGCACGGGCTCAAGCTGCAGTTGCTTACCTACCTGGAGGTTGCGCTGGCCCACTCCCGGAAACTGGTGGGGGAGCAGGGGCTGCCCGGGGCCGTACTGTATTACCGCATTGCCGAGCCGCTGCTGCAGACGGACGGTACACCCCTGGCGGGTGAAGAGGCCGAAAGGCTGCTCTTAAAACAACTGAAAATGAAGGGTTTACTGCTGGCCGAACCCGCACTGGTGCGGCTGATGGACGGCCTGGCCGGATCCGCTTCGGATCTATTGCCGGTGGGTATTAAAAAGGACGGTACCCTTTCCGCCCGCTCCGCGGTGCTGGATCATGAACAATTCGCGCTGCTGAGGGCTTACCTGCGACACCAGTTGGCCGTTACCGGCGAAGATATCATGGCCGGAGTCAAGGATATCAGTCCATACCGGCAGGGGGAGTTTCGTTATTGTCGATTTTGCTCTTACAAGCCGGTATGCCAGTTCGACTTGCTGCTGCCGGACAACGCATTTCGGATCATTACACCGGAAAAGGACGCCCTGGTCTGGCTGCGTATTAAGGAACGGTTGGGGGAGGAGGCGGGTGTTGCAAATGACTGAAAGGTGGACTCAAGAACAACTTGACGCCATCACCGGCCGGGACCGCCGGATGCTGGTGGCGGCAGCGGCGGGGGCGGGTAAAACCGCCGTTCTGGTGGAGCGTATTATCAGGCGCATTACCGATCCGGCGGACCCGGTGGATGTGGACCGCCTGCTGGTGGTTACCTTCACCAACGCGGCGGCTGCGGAAATGCGCGAGCGCATTGGCCTGGCCATCAACCGGGCCCTGGAAAGTGAGCCGGGCTCGGGGCTGCTGCGCCGCCAGCTGGCTTTACTGCAGCGGGCCAGTATCAGCACCATGCACTCCTTTTGCCTAGAACTGGTCCGGCAGCATTTTTACCGCCTGGAGCTGGACCCGGCTTTCCGGGTGGCCGATGAGGCTGAAGCTGCTTTGCTGCAGCTGGATGTGCTGGAGGAGCTTTTTGAAAGCCGGTTTGCTGCCAACGACAGGCATTTTCTGGCCCTGGCGGACTGCTACGGAGGCCGGCTTGATGATACCGGACTGCAGGAACTGGTGCTGGAGTTATACAGGTTTTCCCGCAGCACACCCCGGCCCGGACAGTGGCTGCGCCGGTTGCCCGGTTGGTTCAACCTGGCCCGGGATGCGGCACCGGACGATTTACCCTGGTTTAACATTTTAAAAGAAAGTATTGCCAACGAGCTGGCCGGTGTGCGGGACTTGTTGGAGCGGGCCGTGCACCTGGCCGGCCGGCCCGGGGGACCGGGGCCGTACCTGGCCGCCCTTAAGGAGGATGTGCTGCTGGTGGATGACTTGCTCCGGGCGGCTGCCTCGGGCTGGGACAAGCTATACCGGCAGTTTAACGCAACGGTATTCAGTAAACTGGCCAGTTGTAAAAAGGGTGAAGCGGATGAGGATTTAAAAACAACCGTTAAAAAGCTGCGGGATAACGCTAAGAACCGGGTGCAGAAAATACGGGGCCGTTATTTTAACCGCCCGGCGGCGCAGCTGCTTGATGAAATGCGGCAGATGGCGCCCCTTTTGGGGACAATGGCGGAACTGGTGGAACAATTCGGGGAGCAGTACCGGCGGGCTAAACTGGCCCGCGGGATAGTGGATTTTAATGACCTGGAGCATTATGCACTGCAGGTTTTACAGGAAAACACCGCTGCTGGTGGTAACGGGGATGCCCCCAATGCCAGTGCCAGTGACGTGGTTGAGGATGCTTTACATGCCGGTGGCAAGGACGGCGGCGATGAAGTGCTGCGCCCTTCCGCCGTGGCCATGGAACTAAGGGAACGTTTCGCTGAGGTGCTGGTGGACGAGTACCAGGACATCAATGCAGTGCAGGAGAGTATTTTAAGCCTGGTGGCCGGCGGCGGGCAAACCGGGCCGGGTTTGTTCATGGTGGGCGATGTCAAGCAGAGTATTTACCGGTTCCGGCTGGCCGAACCCGGTTTGTTCATGGATAAATACCACCGGTTTGCCGCCGGTGACGGTACAGGCAGGCTGGTTGACCTGGCCCGTAACTTCCGCAGCCGCCGGGGGGTGGTGGATGCAGTCAATTTTATCTTCCGGCAGATTATGAGCCCCGCGGTGGGTGAAATGGTTTATGATGCCCGGGCCGAGCTGGCGTGCGGGGCCGAGTATCCCCCCCGGATGAAGGAGCCGGGGCAGGTGGAGGAAACTGAAGCGGTGGAACTGCACCTGATAGAGATACCGGCGGGTCCCGGTGCGGCCGGTGCCGGCGGGGACGAATCCACCGGCGAAGGTGATGAGGATGCCGGACCGGAGCCCGAGGAGGATTTGGATGCCCTGCAACTGGAGGCCCGGGCTGTGGCGCAGCGAATCACCCGGCTGGTGGAGGAGGGTTTTCCGGTATATGACCGGGAAAAGGGATACCGGCCGCTAACTTACCGGGATGTGGTGGTGCTGCTCCGGGCCACCACCGGCCGGGCCAATATATTTGTGGAGGAATTCGGCAGGCTGAGTATACCGGCCTATGCCGAGCTAAACACGGGTTATTTTGAGGCCACCGAGGTGGAGACCATGCTGGCGCTGCTCCAAATTATCGATAACCCGCGCCAGGATGTGTCGCTGGCGGCCGTGCTCCGTTCCCCCCTGGCGGGTTTTGACTCCGAGGACCTGGCTCAAATCAGGGTGCACGGTGGCCCGGGTGATTTTTACGAGGCCGTGGTGATGAGTACCATGGCAGGCCCACCGGAACTGGCGGAGCGGCTGACCCGGTTTTTGCAGCGGTTGGATGGCTGGCGCACCATGGCCCGCCGGGGCAGCCTGGCCGAGCTGCTTTGGGCTTTGTACCGGGAAACCGGCTATTATGATTTTGTGGGCGGCCTGCCGGGCGGCAGCCAGCGCCAGGCCAACCTGCGGGCGCTGTATCACCGGGCCCGGCAGTATGAGGCCACGGCTTACCGGGGTTTGTTCCGCTTCATGCGCTTTATTGAGCGTATCCGAGACAACAGCGGTGATATGGGGGCGGCCCGGGCCCTGGGGGAAAATGAAAATGTGGTGCGGATCATGAGCATTCACAAAAGCAAGGGGCTGGAGTTTCCGGTGGTAATTGTGGCCGGGCTGGGTAAAAGGTTTAACCTGATGGATTTAAATAAAACCATGCTGATGCACCGTAACCTGGGGCTGGGTCCGCAACTGGTGGATGTGGAAAAACGCATAGCCTACCCTACGGTGGCCAAGCTGGCCGTGCGGGAAAAACTGCGGGCCGAGGCGCTGGCCGAAGAAATGCGGGTACTATATGTGGCCATGACCAGGGCCAGGGAAAGGTTGATTCTGGTGGGGGCGGTGCGCCGTTTACAGGAATGTGCCGCCCGGTGGTGTGCTGCGGTGGGCGTTACCGGGAAGCAACTGCCTCCCTGGCTCACCGCCGGCGCAGCCCACTACCTGGACTGGCTGTGCCCGGCGCTGGCCAGGCACCGGGACGGTGCGCCGGTTCGGGAACTGGCCGGTATGGCAGGCAATCCCTTGCCGGTAACGGGAAAGACGGGAGCAGCGGAACCGGTGCCTCCGGGTATTTTCAATGATTCTTCCAGCTGGCGGGTGTTTATCCAGGATGATTGTACCCGGCAGCGGCAATCCGGGGCGTTGCCCGCCGTCGCCCACATGGAACACGTGCGCCGGCTGGAGCCCGTTCCCGGAGAAAGCCCCTGGAAGGGGGAGGTGGAGGCTCGCCTGGAATGGCGCTACCCACATCAACACTGGCAGGGCCTGGCGGCCCGGGCCACTGTAACCGGCTTGAAAAGGGCCATGTCAATACCCGGCGACCCGGACCGGGACCGGGAATTGTACCGGGACTTCCAAAGCAGCATGGTGGAAAGACCCCTGTTTGTCCAAAAGAGCTCCGGTCTCACCCCCGCCGAGCGGGGCCAGGCCCTGCACTTGGTTCTACAGTTGCTGGACCTGGGGGGGAAGCTGGATGTGGACGGTGTGGCCGAACAGATGGCTGCCATGGTGGAGCAGGAAAAAATCACCCGGGACCAGGCTGCGGCGGTGCCCCCGGAAACCGTGGCCCGCTTTTGGAGCGGCCCCTTGGGGCAAAGGATATTACAGAGCAGTCATGTTTACCGGGAACTTCCCTTTACCCTGGCTCTGCCGGCACAAATGGTCTATCCCTGGGTGGAGGCGAAGGATGATAACGGTGAAACCGTGCTGGTACAGGGAATTATTGACTGCCTGGCGGATGAGGGGGAAAGCCTGCTGCTGGTAGACTATAAAACGGATCGCTATACCCCGGCCACGCTGCTGCAAACAGCCCGGCGCTACCAAAACCAGCTTGATTTATATATCCGGGCGGCGGAAAGTATCACCGGACGGCGGGTGTCGGACGCTTTTTTATACATGTTTTTCGGCGGCGATGCCCTGGTGTACAAACAAGGGCGGGTTTATGAAGCCGGCCGGTGATGGTAGGCGATGGATGGTATGGCGGGGGTGCCTTTGGGGTGTCCCCGCGGCTGCCCGCTTTCTTTGAATCCTGTACCCGGGGTTTTTGCGGGCGGGAATTGGCCGCTATAACCGGGTTATGTATTGACAGAATACCTGGTTTTGCCTTAAACTGAATAAATAATAAATTATGGATAGTATGTTATTACCCGTTTAATGAATGAGCTCTCATTCAATGCCAAATAACGGCACAAAAGCCATTTTAATAATAAATAATTTAATGGCAGTTTTACTTGCTTTGATACAACTTGTTCCTGGCGAAGGATGTAGACGTGGATAAAATAGTTTACGAGCCAATTGCATAATTCCCAGCCCATGTATAACACTGGCTTAAGAAGCCAGGAAAAACCGTTTACCCAAAACTAAAAATCACAAATATCTCTTAAATATTACCAAAATGAAAAGGTTTCACCTCTTTGCTTGTAGAAATGTTCTTTGTACCCCTACAAATAACATACAAGCGAGGTGAAACCCTATAATGTATATTCTTGAAGGAGTACTTTTTCCCTTTGAGGTTTTTGCAAAAAATTTTAATGAGAACGATAAAGTTTATCAGGTTATCAAGCAAATTGACTGTAGGGGTATAGCTAAACTTAATACCAGTTGTAACGGTCCGGGACGCAAGGGGTACGATAGACAGGCTTTGTTTTGCGCCCTGGTGTTAAAGAAGCTTATGGGACTAACCACCACGAAATCACTGGTGAAGTGCCTGGCTTATTCCCCTTTACTATCCCACTGGTGTGGGTTTGACATTATGAAAAGGACG